>JAGWMH010000059.1 GCA_028871775.1 Betaproteobacteria bacterium | reverse complement strand
CGAGCACCGGCAGGGTTTCATCTTGCTGCGGCCGGTCACTGGCGATGGCGATGATCCACGGATCGGTCGGCGCAAGCAAGGGCGCCGGCCGGGCAGCGCGCCGCACCTCGATCCTGGGCACTGCCTCGCGCTTGAAGCCCTCGACCAGCACCAGATCGCACGGCGACAGGCGGGTGACCAGCTGTTCGAGCCCGGGTTCCGCGGCAGCGCCGACTTCGTGCAGCAGTGCCCAGCGCTGCGCCGAGCTCACCAGCACCTCGTAGGCGCCGGCCTCGCGATGGCGCCAGGAGTCCTTGCCGGGGGTATCGAGGTCGAATCCATGGTGGGCGTGCTTGAGCACCGAGACCACCAGGCCGCGTGCCTGCAGCAGCGGGATCAGCCGCTCGATCAGGGTGGTCTTGCCGCTGCCGGACCAGCCGGCAATGCCCAGTATGATCACGCCTGCGGCTCAATGCAGCAGGCGCGGCCTGGCACGCAGCTCCACCAGCACCTGGCGCGTTTCCTCGGCCTCGTCGGCGCCCAGCCCGCCCAAGGCCAGCGCGCTTTCCAGGTCGCTCACGGCCGCACCCCAGCATTCCATGCGACGGAACAGGTTGCCGCGCTCGCGCAAGTCGCGCGCCGAGCCGGGATCGGCCACCACCAGCAGGCTGAGCACCTTGATCGCATCGCTGATCTGACCGCCATCGGCATAGATGCGCTTGAGGTTGCGCAGCAGACGCGCAACGATGGCCCTGCGATCGGCCGGGCGCAGCCAATCCTGCACCTCGGGCCGCTCGTGCAGGTTGAGCTCCTGCTGTTCGAGACGTTCGCGCAGGCCTTGTTCCGACAGGCTCACGCCGCCATTGAAGGGATCGAGGATTACCATGCCGCGGTCCATCGGGCACTTGACCAGGAAATGCCCGGGAAAGGCCACGCCTTCCAGCGGCAGTCCCAGGCCACGGCCGATTTCCAGGTAGAGGATGCACAGCGTGATCGGGATCCCCAGCCGGCGATCGATCACGGCATTGAGCAGACTGTTGCGCGGATCGTAGTAGTGCTCGTGGTTGCCGCGGTAGCCGCGTTCCTCGAACAGGAAATGGTTGAGGCGCGCGATCAGCGTCGCGCGCGAAGCGTCGGCGGGAACCTGCTGGCGCAGCGTGGCGCTATCGCCTTCGATCAACGCCGCGTAACGCTCCACGTCCAGCGCGGGATCGGCATGGCGGGCCACCACCAGCGCGGCACGCGCCAAGGGGCCGACGGTCCTGGCATCGGCAAGTGCCTCGCGCAACAGCATCTCGTCGTTCTTGATCAAGCCCGTCCCTCGCGTTCGTCCAGCGCAGGATATCACTTCACCGACCTCCCTGGCCAAGCCTCAGGATGCCGGATCAGGCCGGTGGTTCGCCGCCCTCGACCTGGCGGAAGCGTCGGCTGAGCTGGCGTCCGGTGATGGCCAGCTCCTCCAGGTCACGTCCCATCTGGGCGTGGTGGCGGGTCAGATTGTCGAGGCGCTGATCGAAGCGGCCGAAGTCGGCGGCGAGCTGCGCCAGCGCGGTGCGGATGTGCTGCGCCTGTTCGCGCGTGCGCGCATCCTTGATCACCGCGGCAGCGCTGTGCAGGATCGCAAACAGGGTGGTGGGTGAGGCCACGCAGACGTGGCGCCGCTGCGCATGTTCGACCAGCTCGGGCAGCGCGCCGTGCAGCTCGGCAAACAGCGCCTCAGCCGGCAGGAACATGATCGCGAGGTCGGCGGTCTCGCCGGGCAGGATGTACTTGTCGGCAATGGCGTCGATGTGTCCGCGCAGATCATTGCGCAGGCGGCGCCGTGCTTCGCCGCGCGCTTCGGCGGAAAGCTCGGGATCCTGCCCACGGCGGAAGTTTTCCAGCGGGAATTTGGCATCGACGACCAGCGCGCCGGTCGGCTCGGGCAGGATCAGCAGGCAGTCGGCGCGCGCACCGGTCGAAAGCACATGCTGGAAGCGGTAAAGTCCCGCCGGCAGCAGGTTTTCCACCAGGCCCTGCAGCTGGATCTCGCCGAAGGCACCGCGTGCACTGCGGTCGCCCAGCAGCGCTTCCAGTCCCACCACTTCCCGGGTCAGCTCATGCAGCTGGCGCTGCGCCACGTCGATCACCGCCAGCCGCTGCAGGACATCGGCAAAGGTCTGGTTGGCATCGCGCAATCCCTGCCCGATCCGGCCTTCGAGCGACTGCGAGGAGCGGTCGAGCAGGCGCAGGCTGCCCTCCAGCCGCAGCACCAGCCAGCCCAGCAGCAGCAGGGCGGCGACACCGACCAGCACGAGGATCGTGTTGGCCGGCACCATCACGGTCCTGGGCTCAGGCCTCGATGCCGCGCGCCGCCTTCTTGCGCTCGTGCTCGAGCAGGAAGCGCTTGCGGATGCGGATCGACTTGGGCGTGATCTCGACCAGCTCGTCGTCGTCGATGAACTCGATTGCCGACTCGAGCGTGAGCTCGACCGGGGGCGTCAGCGCGATCGCCTCGTCCTTGCCGGAGGCGCGCACGTTGGTGAGCTGCTTGCCCTTGATGGGGTTGACCACCAGATCGTTGTCGCGGCTGTGGATGCCGATGATCATGCCTTCGTACAGCTTGTCGCCGGGGCTGACGATCATGCGTCCACGGTCTTCCAGGTTCCACAACGCATAGGCCACCGCTTCGCCGTTTTCCTGTGAAATCAGCACGCCATTGTGGCGCCCCGGCAGGTCCGGCTTGATCGGGCCGTAGTCGTCGAACACGTGCGAGATCAGGCCGGTGCCGCGCGTCATGGTGAGGAATTCCCCCTGAAAGCCGATCAGCGCACGCGCCGGAATGCGGTATTCCAGGCGCACGCGGCCCTTGCCGTCCGGCTGCATGTCCTGCAAGTCGCCGCGGCGGCGGCCCAGCTCTTCCATCACCGCGCCCTGGTTGCTTTCTTCCACATCCACGGTGAGCATTTCATACGGTTCGCATTTCTCGCCGTTGATCTCGCGGTATACCACGCGCGGCTTGCCCACCGCCAGTTCAAAGCCTTCGCGGCGCATGTTTTCCAGCAGGATGGTGAGGTGCAATTCGCCGCGTCCCGAAACCTCGAACACGTCGGTGTCCGCCGTGTCCTGCACGCGCAGCGCCACATTGGTCAGCAGTTCCTTGTTCAGGCGGTCGCGGATCTGGCGGCTGGTGACGAACTTGCCTTCCTGCCCGGCCAGCGGCGAGGAGTTCACCTGGAAGTTCATGGTCAAAGTCGGCTCGTCCACCTTGGGCATGGGCAGCGCTTCCGGCTGGTTCACATCGGCAATGGTGACACCGATGCCGATGTCCTCGAGGCCGTTGATCAGCACGATGTCGCCCACGCCCGCCTCTTCCATCTGCACGCGCTCGATGCCGCGAAAACCGAGCACCTGGTTCACCCGGCCTTTTTTCGGCGGCTTGTCGCCGTTCAACACCATTACTTCCTGGCCCGGTTTGATGCGCCCGCGCGTGATGCGCCCCACGCCGATGCGCCCGACAAAGCTGGAATAATCCAGCGCGGCAATCTGCAGCTGCAGCGGCGCATCCAGATCGCCTTCCGGTGCGGGCACGTGCTTCAATACGGTCTCGAACAATGGGCGCATGTCCGCGCTCGGCTGTGCCAAATCCAGTGTCGCATAACCGTTCAATGCCGAGGCATAGACCACCGGAAAATCCAGCTGCTCGTCGGTCGCGCCCAGCTTGTCGAACAAATCGAAAGTATGGTTCACCACCCAGTCCGGGCGCGCGCCCGGGCGATCCACCTTGTTGACCACCACGATGGGGCGCAGGCCCAGCGCCAGCGCCTTGCGCGTCACGAAACGGGTTTGCGGCATCGGGCCTTCCACCGCATCCACCAGCAGCAGCACGCCATCCACCATGGACAGCACGCGCTCCACCTCGCCGCCGAAATCGGCGTGCCCCGGCGTGTCCACGATGTTGATGTGCGTACCCTGGTAATCCACCGCGCAGTTTTTCGCCAGGATGGTGATGCCGCGCTCCTTTTCCAGGTCGTTGCTGTCCATCACGCGCTCGGCCACGTGCTGGTGCGCGGCGAAGGTGCCGGCTTGGGAAAGCAGCTTGTCCACCATAGTGGTCTTGCCGTGGTCGACGTGGGCGATGATGGCGATGTTGCGGATTGCGCGGGACATGAGTTACTACCTGGCTAATAATCAAAGGGCGCGCATTCTAGCACATCACCCGGGCGCGGCTTGGTATATTCCTTGGCTGCTGAATGCCAAAGCGCACCCGGCTTATCCCACTGCCCGAAGCAGGAGGATAAGCCGGGAATGATGCGCGCTGGCGGAGGCTGCAATGAGGGTTGTTTTCCTACTTTTCGCCGAGTTTGAGGGCGATGTAGTAAACGCCCTCGTCGCGCCGCACCAACAGGGCGACATTGCGCCCCTTGGGTATCTGCTTCAGCGCCTCATTGAACTGTTCGAGCGAGCTTACTTCGACATTGCCGATGGCCAGAATGACATCGCCACGGTGCAATCCGGCACGCGCTGCGGCGGTGCCTTTTACATCTTCCACCAGCAGGCCGCCTTTCACGTCCAACTCGTTTTTCTGCTCGGCGTTGAGTTCGCTCAACACCAGACCCAGGCGCGCCACACTCTCACCCGCACCGGGCTCGCCGCCCTGCGCTGTCTGGGTATCACTCGGCATTTCGCCCACGGTCAGGCTGATTTCCTTGCTCTCACCCTTGCGCCACACCTGTACTGCCACTTTGCTGCCGGGGCGCGTGGCGGCAACCATGCGCGGCAAGTCGGCGGATGAAACAACTGTTTTTCCGTCAAACTTGAGGATCACGTCGCTGACCTGTACGCCCGCCTTGTCCGCCGCGCCGCCTTTTTCCACGCTGCTGATCAACGCGCCGCCCGCCTTGCTCAAGCCGAATGATTCGGCCAGGTCGCGCGTGACTTCCTGTATGGTCACGCCGATGCGCCCGCGCGTCACCTTGCCGGAGGTGCGCAACTGATTGGCCACATCCATCGCCACATCAATCGGGATGGCGAATGACAGCCCCATGTAACCGCCGGAACGGCTGTAAATTTGCGAGTTGATGCCGATCACCTCGCCCTTCATATTGAACAGCGGGCCGCCCGAATTGCCGGGGTTGATGGCGGCATCGGTCTGGATGAAGGGCACATAATTTTCCTGCGGCAGGGAGCGCCCCTTGGCGCTCACGATGCCGGCTGTCACGCTGCTGTCGAAACCGAACGGCGAGCCGATGGCCACCACCCACTCACCCACCTTGAGGACGTTCGGGTCACCCTGCGTAATCTTGGGCAGGCCACTCGCCTCGATCTTTATCAATGCCACGTCGGTGCGCTTGTCCACCCCGATCACCTTGGCCTTGAATTCGCGCTTGTCGGTCAGGCGCACCGTAATTCCGTCAGCGCTGCCTACCACATGCGCATTGGTCATGATGTAGCCATCCTCGCTGATGATGAAGCCGGAGCCGAGGGACTGGGTTTCCCGCTCGCGCGGCATTGGCGGCGCAAAGCGGTTAAAAAAATCGAAGAACGGGTCACCCTTGGGCAGGTTGGGTATGCCCGGAAACGCCTGGGGGCTGCGGATAATCTGCGTGGTGCTGATGTTAACCACTGCCGGTCCCTGCTTTTCCACCAGCTCGGTGAAGTCGGGCAGCTCCCTGGCCGGTGCAAGCTGCGGAATGAAACAAAGCAGAATGATGAAAAGTTTTTTCAACATAAATTGAGCCTCACTTATGAAAGAAAATGTATTAACAGAAGTGGTGCGTTTTCTCTACAACCGCAATGACCTTGGCCCTCGCGGCGGCTGACCCGGTCATTGCCCGCCGTAACGCACCGAATCGGCAACCCGCATCACGGTACGCGGCGGCACTTCGCCCACCACCGTTACCAGATAGTTGCCGGCCACCTTGCTATAAACCTGCACTGCCCCCTGGCTGGACAAACCAGTATGGTCGTCTTGATCACCATCTGAAGACTCAATGAAGACCGAGATGCCGGCCAGCCCATCGGAAAATACCAGTTGGATAACCGGTGCCTTCTTGCCGAGCATCGGGCGGCGTACCTCGGTGATTTTCTTAAAACCGGCTGGGAGCATATCCACTTGCCAGCCGCTTGAACCGGCCATCGCTTCTGTCTTGGGCAACACGGTATGGCGTTGTTGACGCGCAATCAGGACTGCATCCGGTGTGCCCGCGACAATCCATGAACGGTCAATATTGCCGTCCATATTCAGCTGGATGAAAGTATTCTGCTCTATCACACGGCTGCGGTCATCCAGTACCTCCGCCTTGAGCAACAAGCCGGAATCGCTGTGCGCCCACATCTTGTGGATGTAGCGCAAATTATCCTTCGGCTGAAAAATCATGGCATGGGCATGAAATCCCGCCACTTTGCCTTCTTCCCCCTGTTTGATCTGATAATTTTCATTCAACAATGAAAGTTGCTCCGGCAACAGCGCAGGAAACGTACGGGGAGTGCCCTGGTGTTCTTTCAATTTCACCTTACGGCCGCCCAGGTAGCACAACACCTGGCCGTTATTGAGGATAATTTCATGCCGCACACCATCCAGACTCTCCAGTCTGCTGTGCTCGCCATCACGGTCCACAACGTGGGTGATGCGTGAAATTTCAACGTGGTTGCCGTATTGGTACAGGAAGGTGCCGCTGTAGTCGGTCTGGTGCGCGGCAAACGCCATTATCTTCAACCAGTTCAGTTCGTCCTGCCACAACGGGTCGGCAAACGCGCCAGGAATAGCAGCCAACAGACCCATCAATATAAGCGCGGGCTTAGCCATGGCAACTTGCACTATTTGTCCCCCGCAGTACGAATGTAAGAGGCAGCGCCCCGCATATCGGCGCTGGGAGAATATTCCTGGTGTGCCATGAGGTAATTATTCAGCCCCTTATTGCCGGAGAAACTGGCAGGGCGCAGTGCGTTGGACTGCTGCATGGCCATCTGCGGCGGAGCCTCCGGCCCAACCTGCACCGACATCCATGCCACCAGGGCCAGGGCCATGACCGAAGCGGCAGCGGAAAGCGCAAACCATCTCGCATTCTGTCTGGTGCGGCTGCGCGGGGCGAGCACCGTGGGCTCTGCCTGTAGCCGCTCGCGCAAGGCAGCACTGATATTGCAACAGGCCTGGTCGGGCTGGCGCAGCACATCGCCGATCAAGTGATAGGCCTGCCATTCTTCACAAACATCAGGATTACGCTTCAGCTTGTCGAGCAACGCTTCCGCTTCGTCATCGAACAACTCACCATCCATGAATACTGAAATTTGCTGTTTCATAGTTACCACCTGTTATGTTCACTGGTGCCCAATAGCGGGCGCAAATTTTCCGCAATCGCCTCGCGCGCCCTGAAAATACGGGAACGCACGGTGCCGATCGGGCAGTTCATCACATCTGCGATTTCTTCATAGCTCAACCCCTCGATTTCACGCAGGGTGAGGGCGGTGCGCAGATCATCCGGCAATTGCTGCAAGGATGAATTCACCACTTCGACCACCTGTTTGCTCATCAACTCATTTTCCGGCGTGCTCACTTCCTGCAACAACCCCGCATCCTCGAAGCCTTCCGCCTCGTCCGCATCGAACGGTGTGCTGGTCGGGGCGCGCCTCTTGAGCGCCAGCAGGTAATTCTTCGCGGTGTTGATGCCGATGCGGTATAGCCAGGTATAAAACGCGCTTTCCCCGCGGAAGGTCGGCAAGGCGCGATAGGCCTTGATAAAGGCTTCCTGGGTCACGTCCTCGACCTCGGCCGCATCGCGCACAAAGCGCGAAATCAGGCGGGCCAGCCGGCGCTGATACTTGACGATCAGCAGCTCGTACGCATGCTTGTCACCGCGTTGCGCGCGCTCGACTAATTGCTGATCGACTTCCCTGTCGCCCATTCCCCGTTATCCCGGTTCTTGCATCACGCCGCCACAAATGCGGCGCGCTAGTATAACCGGACAGGCCGGAAGCGTCAGCCATTTACCCGCCGCGATGATTGACATGGAACAATGAAATTAGTTCACTCCGGAGAATGGACAATTAACCATCCGGGGATTTGCTATAGTTCCATTCATTATGGATACCCAAGCGGATTTCTCAAGTGTTGCAATTTGACGTCCTGATCATAGGCAGCGGCCTGGCCGGACTGTCGCTGGCGCTTAAACTCGCCGACCAGCGAAAAGTTGCCGTTATCACCAAAAAATCGCTGCTGGAGGGGGCGAGCGCCCAGGCACAGGGCGGCATCGCCACGGTGCTGTCGCAGGAAGACTCCCTCGCCGAGCACATACAGGACACCCTGGTCGCCGGCGCGGGCCTGTGCGACCTGACCACCACCCGCTATGTAGTCGAACACGCCAGGCCGGCGCTCGACTGGCTGATCGCGCAGGGCGTGCAGTTCACGCGCGATGCCAGCACCGACACCGGCTATCACCTGACACGCGAAGGCGGCCACAGCCACCGGCGCATCATCCATGCCGCCGATGCCACCGGCATGGCGGTGCAGGAAACCCTCGCCGCCAAGGTAGTGGCGCACCCCAACATCACGCTGCTGGAACACCACATCGCCATAGACCTGCTCACCGGCAACAAACTCGGCCATCAGGACAACCGCTGTTATGGCGCTTATGCGCTCAACAGCCCGAGCGGCGAAGTCGTCACCATTGCCGCACACGACACCATCCTGGCGACCGGCGGCGCGGGCAAGGTATATCTTTACACCACCAATCCCGATACCGCCACCGGCGACGGCATCGCGATGGGCTGGCGCGCCGGCTGCCGCATGGCCAACATGGAATTCATCCAGTTCCATCCGACCTGCCTGTACCACCCGCACGCCAAATCCTTCCTGATCTCCGAGGCGGTGCGCGGCGAAGGCGGCATCCTGAAACTGCCCGACGGCACACGCTTCATGCCCGGGCACGACGAGCGTGCCGAGCTCGCGCCGCGCGACATCGTGGCGCGCGCCATCGACTTCGAGATGAAAAAGCGCGGCCTGGACTGCGTGTACCTGGACATCTCGCACCGGCCGGCGGCATTCCTGCGGGAACACTTCCCCAACATCTACGCGTACTGCCTGGCGCTGGGCATAGACATCACGCAGCAGCCCATCCCGGTGGTGCCGGCCGCGCACTATACCTGCGGCGGCATCGTCACCGACCTGCGCGGCCGCGCCGACGCGGACAACCTGTACGCCATCGGAGAAACCTCGCATACCGGCCTGCATGGCGCCAACCGCCTTGCCAGCAACTCGCTGCTCGAATGCATGGTATTCGCCGAAGCCGCCGCGCGCGACATTCTCGACAAGCCGCGCGGCAAGTTCATCCCGCTGCCGCAGTGGGACGAAAGCCGCGTGACCGATGCCGACGAGGAAATCATCATCGCGCACAACTGGGCGGAACTGCGCCGCTTCATGTGGGACTACGTCGGCATCGTGCGCACCACCAAACGGCTGCAACGCGCGCAGCATCGCATCCGGTTGCTGCATGAGGAAATCAACGAGTACTACACCAACTTCCATGTCAC
>JAGWMH010000351.1 GCA_028871775.1 Betaproteobacteria bacterium | reverse complement strand
TTATATGGATTTTATTGCCCTGTCCTTGACTTGTTGCCGCCGCCAAAAGTTCCGCATCCGCCGCATGCCCCAAGCCGAATGAGCCGGCGGACGGGATTATCGACGATCTTGCGGCGGGTTCGGGCGGCCACGCGGGGAGTTCGGCGCTGCCTGAAGCGGCGCGACGCGGATGAGGTTGTGGCGACAGGGATTGAATAATGTACCATTCATGGCCGTTTCACTCCCTGGTCAGGAACTGGTCCAGCTCCAGATTTCAATATGGCTGGAAAGGCCAGGGGTTCAGGTTTATTATCCAGTAGGCCGGATTGGCCATGAAGAGTTTATTCCACTGACTGCTAAACCATGCAACTGCAAATCTCGCTTCTGGATTTTCCCGCCGTCGGCGTGCAGCCGATCGAGATTGTCGAGCGCAAGGGCGCAGGGCACCCGGATAGTATCTGCGATGCGCTGGCGGAAGAATTGAGCAACACCCTGTCGCGCTACTACCTCGACCATTTCGGCCTGATCCTCCACCACAACGTGGACAAGGGGCTGCTTTGCGGTGGCCGGACGCGCGCCGTGTTTGGCGGCGGCGAAGTGCTGGAGCCGATCGAGCTGTTTCTGGCCGGGCGGGCGACCGAGAATGTCGGAGGCGCCAGGGTACCGCTGCAGGAGCTCGCCGTCGAGAGCAGCCGGGGCTGGCTGAAGCAACACCTGCGCTACCTGGATGCGGAGCGGCATGTGCGCCTGCATTGCCACATCCGCCCCGGTTCGGCCGAGCTCACCGAGCTGTTCCTGCGCCAGCGCGAGGCCAGTATCCCGCTCGCCAACGACACTTCCTGCGGCGTGGGCTATGCCCCGCTCGACGATCTGGAGAACGTGGTGCTGCAGGTGGAGCGCCATCTCAATTCGCCTGCGGTCCAGGCCGCCTGTCCCGCCATCGGCGAGGACATCAAGGTGATGGGCGTGCGGCGCGGGGGGCGCATCAGCCTGACCGTGGCCTGCGCCATGGTGGCGCACCACATTGCGGATATGCCGGCTTACCTGGCCGCCAAGTCGCAGGTGGCGGAGTTCGCGCGCGCGGCAGCACGGCAGGCAGGCGTGCAGACAGTCGAAGTCGCCGTCAATGCCGGCGACGGCAAGACAGCCGACAGTATCTACCTGACCGTCACCGGCACCTCGGCCGAGGCCGGGGACGACGGCGAAGTGGGGCGCGGCAATCGCGCCAACGGCCTGATCGCTTTTTACCGTCCGATGAGCATGGAAGCCGCCGCTGGCAAGAATCCGGTGAGCCATGTCGGCAAACTCTACAACCTGCTGGCCCGCCGCATTGCCCAAGAGGTGGTCGGCGAGGTCAAGGGGGTGGCCGAAGCCTATTGCTGCCTGCTGGGGCAGATCGGCCGCCCCATCGACGATCCCGAGGTGGCAGACCTGAAATTGCGGCTTGCACCCGGCGTAAACCTGCCGGAAGTGGAGGCGCAAGTCGGCGAAATCACCCGCCATCACCTGGCATCTGTGGGGAGCTTATGGCGCGAAGCGATCACCGGGTCGATCCTGCTGTTCTGAACCCCGGACGGAGATGGTGCACAGCCACGAATTGCTCAACCGCATCTGCGAGGTCTGCAAGGACGGGGCACTGATCCGGCAACGCCATCCGCAGCATTGAAGCCTTGTACCGCAAGTGCTATAAACAACCATTGAGTCTGGAGGCCTGCCATGA
>JAGWMH010000350.1 GCA_028871775.1 Betaproteobacteria bacterium | reverse complement strand
TGGCGGAGCGCCAGTCCGCCGGTTTTCCGCCCTTTGTGTATCAGGCGATGCTGCGCGCCGAAGGCAAGCAGCAAGCCGGGGTGTATGGTTTTTTGCAACAGGCGCGCGAAGCCGCCACAGTACTTGCCATGCCGGTTGAAGTGTACGGCGTGGTGCCAGCCGCCATGCCGCGCCGTGCCAACCACATGCGTGCGCAACTGCTGGTGCAATGCGCCACGCGCAAACCCTTGCAGCAATTCCTGCGCGCGTGGCGGCCATTGCTGGATGCGCTGCCCGCACAGAAGTTGCGCTGGTCGCTGGACATTGATCCTCTGGAGTTCTAGAGTGCCGGAGCTCAGCCTGCATAGTGGATGCCCGCAAATCTGAATTTATAGAGGTGCCCTTGATTACTTTGCTGCAAACCATCGTCGGCATGGATAACGTGCTGACCGGAGCTACCGCCGCGCCGTACTGCACCGATTGGCGCGGGCGCTACAGTGGGCAGGCGCTGGCCGTGGTACTGCCCGCCGATACGCAACAGGTCAGCGCAATTGTTGCGCTGTGCGCGGCGCAAGGCATCGCCATCGTGCCGCAGGGCGGCAATACCAGTTTGTGCGGCGCCTCGGTGCCGCTGGCCGAGGGCAGGCAGGTCGTGCTCAACCTGTCGCGCATGAACCGCATCCGTGCGCTGGATGCAAGCAACTACACCGTCACCGTGGAAGCGGGCTGCATACTGGCTAATGTGCGCGAGGCAGCGGAGCGGAATGGACGCATGTTTCCGCTCAGCCTTCCCTCCGAGCAGACATGCGAGATCGGCGGCAATCTCTCCACCAATGCGGGCGGCATCAATGTGCTGCGTTATGGCGTTATGCGCGATCTGGTGCTCGGGCTGGAGGTGGTGCTGCCGGACGGGCGCATCTGGAACGGCCTGCGCGCCCTGCGCAAGGATAATTCCGGCTACGATCTCAAGCACCTGTTTCTCGGCGCGGAAGGCACGCTGGGCATCATCACCGCCGCCGTGCTGAAACTGTTTCCGCGCCCGCAGGTAGTGGCGACCGCCTGCGTGGGGCTGCGCGACCCGGCTGCGGCTGTTGAATTGTTTGCGCACCTGCGCGCCGCCTGCGGCGACCGCATCAGCGCTTTCGAGATCATCGGCCGGCCCTGTCTGGATCTGGTGTTTCGCCATGTCCGGGATACGCAGGAGCCCTTCGCCAAACGGCATGAGTGGATAGCCGTCATCGAATTGTCCGACGTGCTGGATGTCCCGCTGGACAAGTCGCTGCGCACGGCGCTGGAAAATTTTTCCAGTGGCATCGAGGTGTTTGCGGTGGCTGCCGAAAAGGCGCAAGCCGGAAGATGGTGGAAGCTGCGCAACAGCATCAGCGAGGCGCAGAAAATTGACGGCGTCAGCATCAAGCACGATGTCTCGGTGCCGGTCAACCGCATGGCAGAATTCATCGCGCAGGCCGATGCCGCGCTGCATGGCGCATTCCCCGGCGTGCGCATCGTCACCTTCGGCCACATCGGCGACGGCAATGTCCACTACAATGCCTCCATGACCGACCCTGCGCAGAACCCGGCATTCATCGCGCAGAGCGAACGCGTCAGCCGCATGGTGTACGACATCGTGCACGGGCTGGGCGGCAGCATCAGCGCCGAGCACGGGCTGGGCCAGCTCAAGCGTAAAGAAATCCGCCATTACAAAAGTGAGCTTGAATTGGAG
>JAGWMH010000058.1 GCA_028871775.1 Betaproteobacteria bacterium | reverse complement strand
TGATTTTCCATGCACTCAATGTACTGTGCGGCAATGCGGACATCGGCACGGTGTTCGTGGTGCTGGCTTCCGATGACACACTGTTCCACACCTACGACTGGTCGTGTTTCGGCGACAAGTTGCAGCCGCTTTACTGCGGCGGCGCGACACGCGCGGAGAGCGTGCTGAACGGGTTGCTGGCTTCCGAGCTGGAACCGGACGAGTGGGTGCTGGTGCATGATGCGGCGCGACCGTGCCTGAGCGGGGAGCAGCTTGCACGCCTGATCAGCGAACTGCGCAATGACGAAGTGGGCGGCATTCTCGCCGTGCCGGTGGCGGACACCTTGAAGCGCGCCGATGCTACACAGCGCATCGCGCAAACCGAGAACCGCGAAGGGCTGTGGCAGGCGCAGACGCCGCAGATGTTCCGCGCCGGGTTGCTGTTGCGCGGGTTGCAGGCTGCGCCGCAGGTTACCGACGAGGCATCGGCAATCGAGGCGCTGGGGCTGCATCCCAGGCTGGTGTTAAGCGAATCAAGCAATTTCAAGGTGACTTATCCGCAGGATATGCAGCTTGCAGAGTTGCTGCTTCGTGAAAGGCAAGGTGATATATGAGAGTAGGGCAAGGATTCGACGTCCACCAACTGGTCGAAGGCCGCAAGCTGATCATCGGCGGCGTGGAGATTCCCCATGACAAGGGGCTGCTCGGGCATTCCGATGCCGACGTGCTGCTGCATGCCATCTGCGATGCCTTGCTGGGCGCGGCGGCGCTGGGCGACATCGGCCGCCACTTTGCCGATAGCGATGCGCAATACAGGAATATTGACAGCCGCATTCTGTTGCGCGAAGTGGTGCGCATGGTGACGAATCAGGGTTTCCATATCGGCAACGTGGATGCCACCATCATCGCACAGGCGCCGAAGATGGCGCCACACATCCCGCGCATGGTGGAGAACATCGCTGCCGACCTCGGTGTGGCGATGAATGCGGTGAATGTGAAGGCGACCACCACCGAGAAGCTGGGCTACACCGGGCGCAGCGAAGGCATCGCGGCGCAGGCGGTGGTTTTGCTGCTGGTGTAATCGCGGTGCGCGTACTGGCACTGGAAACCTCCACCGAATATTGCTCGGTTGCGCTGTGGCAGGACGGTAATATCACCAGCCGTTGCGAGCTGGCCGGGCAGAAACATTCCGAGGTGCTGGTGGAGATGCTGGACGAGTTGCTGTGCGGTGAGGATGTGAAACTTGCACAGGTGGATGGCATCGCCTTCGGCATGGGGCCGGGCTCGTTTACCGGCGTGCGCATCGCCTGTGGTGTGGCGCAAGGATTGGCGCTGGGCGCGAATTTGCCGGTGGTGGGGGTATGCACCCTGCAGGCGCTGGCGCAAGCATCCGGCCGTGACAGGGTGATCGCCGCGCTGGATGCGCGCATGGCCGAGGTGTACCACGCCGCCTATGAAAGGCGTGGGGAAACATGGGTGACGGTGTGCGAGCCGGGCCTGTGTTTGCCGCAAGCGGCACCGCAAGTTGCGGGAAGCGGCTGGTTCGGCGCAGGCAGCGGCTTTGCTGCACATGGCGCGGCGCTGGGCGAGCGCTATGCCCGGCAGCTTACCGGCAGCGATGCGCAAGCCGTGCCGCAGGCCAGCGCCATAGCCTCACTTGCCGTGTCGCGGTTTGCCGCCGGGCAGGGCGTGGATGCTGCACTAGCCATGCCCTTGTACTTGCGCGACAGGGTGGCGCTGAAAACCAGCGAACGTGACGGGCGGTAAGCCGGCAAGCGATGATGCGTTTGCGCGAGATGAACCTGGCGGACATGGATGCAATCATGCGCATCGAACAGCGTGTGCATGCGCACCCGTGGACGCGCGGCAACTTTACCGATGCGCTCAAAAGCGATTGCATCTGCAAGGTGTATGAGGCGGATGGTGAAATGCTGGGCTATGTGGTGCTCATGCCTGCGGTGGACGAGGTGCAACTGCTCAACATCAGCATTGCCGCCGGGCATCAGCGCAAGGGGCTGGGGCGCAAACTGCTGGAAGAAACAATGAAGATTGCGCGCGGCTTGAACATGCGGCGCATTTTGCTGGAAGTGCGCCCATCCAATGGGGCGGCGCTGGGGCTATATCGTGCTGCCGGATTTAGCCAGATCGGTTTGCGGCGCGGCTACTATCCTTCCGAAGATAACAGGCGAGAGGATGCGGTTGTAATGGAGTGTGAATTGTGAATCGGGAAGAAGCGGTCTTGCGCGAACTCAACCTATACCCGCTGTGGAGGCTGCGCGAGGGTAATGGCGGAGCCATTGGGCACCCTGCGGCGCACCAAAGACACGCTGGCGACATTCAATCGCCTGCGGCTCTTGAGTCGCTCAGTCAGTCCCCCTTGCGGGGGCAGCGTGATACGGTTGCGTCTACTGCGGTGCAGGCGGTTGAGATAGTTGAACCGAAAGTTGAAACAGCTTCAAACAAGAGCCGTGAACAACTTATCAGCGAACTCAACTGGCCGGAGCTGAAAGCGATGGTGCGCGACTGCACCGCGTGCAAGCTGCGCGCCGGCTGCACACAAACCGTGTTCGGCACGGGCGATGAAAAGGCGGACTGGCTGTTCGTGGGCGAAGGGCCGGGCGCGGATGAAGATGCGCAGGGCGAGCCGTTTGTGGGGCAGGCGGGCAAGCTGCTCGACAACATGCTGGCCGCGATTAAATTGAAACGCGGCAACAACGTGTACATCGCCAACATCGTGAAATGCCGCCCGCCCGGCAACCGCGCGCCGGAAGCGGACGAAATCGCGACGTGCCTGCCCTATCTGCAAAGACAAATCGCGCTCATCCAGCCCAAGATTATCGTGGCACTGGGCAAAACTGCCGCCACCTCTTTATTGGGGCGCGATGCCACGCTGGGCAGCCTGCGCAGCAAGTTGCACGATTACCGCGGAATCCCCCTCATCATTACCTACCATCCGGCCTATCTTCTGCGCAGCCCGATGGAAAAGGCCAAGACGTGGCAGGATTTGTGTCTGGCGGTGGAGACGATGCAAAAGGCATAGAGTGCGCCCTGCAGAATGGCAGTTTTTCCCCAAGTATGGAAATGACTTATGTAACCGGGGGACGGGTGCAATGGGCGGCAGATCGACTCAACCATCGGCCACGCAAAGTGCTTTGATTTAGAACCACGCATGAGGTATTCTTCGGGTGTCGGGAAGTTACACCAAGCCACCATTTTGTTGTTGCACTTCTGGTTGTTGCACTTCGCACTTGAATCTGCGGCTTTATGAATACGCATACTACAGTGCGCAGACATAGGTCATGCTGGCGGAGATAAAGGTATGGTGATGACAGACAACCGCGGCACAAATAAATTAATGCAGGCATTCTTCTCGCCTGCCGTAGCCCTGATGAATCGCCTGGATGTCACCAGGAAATTCATGCTGCTGGGGCTGATGTCGCTGGTCGCGATTGCGGTGGTGATGTACAGCCTGTTTGCCAGCCTTGAACGGGACATCGGCTTCTCTCAACGGAAACTGCAGGGCCTCGAGCTGATCAGGCCATTTCCCCGGTCTGTACAGATTCTCCAGCAACACCGTGGGCTTTCCGCCGGGATTATCGGCGGCGACGAGACCATGCGGGACAGTCGTGTCAGCACGGAAAACCAAGCGGTCGAGGCATTGAACGAGATGTGGGGTAAGCCGTTTCCCGGCATGACCTCGAGCGAAGCATTGCAGCACATCAGCACAGACTGGGAGCGCCTGCGCAAGGAGGGGCTCAGCTGGACTGCGGCCGAAAATTTTGCCGCACATACTCGCCTGATCAACCGGATAAAGTCATTCGAGGGGATTGTTGCCGATGAATATGCGCTGACTCTGGATCCCGAGCTCAACACCTATTACCTGATCGATACCATCGTCAACGATCTGCCGCATTTACTTGAGCATTTTGGGCAGTTGCGCGCATACGGCACCGGTGTCCTGGCCAGCAAACAGGCCACCGCACAGCAGAAGATCGAATTGAATATCCTGGTTGCCGAACTCGATCATGAGCTTGAAATGCTCAAGGCCAACCTCGACAAGGCCGGTCGCTACAATCCGGCACTACAGGGTTCAATTCCGGCAGTTCTCAGAGACATTACCGGTTCGGCGCAGCAGATTACCGGCCTCGTGACATCTGACATTCTCACCGGTCATTTTGCCACGCGCCCCGATGATTTCTTCAGGATGTCCGATGCAGCGATCGACAGGAGTTATACGCAAATATATGCAGCACTGCTGCCGATGGCTGAAACTCTTATCAAGGCGCGCATTGCACGCGCGGAAAATACGTTACGCTTTAGTGTCGGCATCGCCTTTCTGCTGTTTCTGTTGGCAACCTATTTCTCGGTTGGCATCATCCGCGTCATCATCGGCAATATCCAGTCGCTTGCCCGTTCGGCGCGTGCCTTTGCCGGTGGCAACCTGAGTGAGCGGATCGAGCTCGACGCACACGACGAGTTCGGCCAGGCTGGCGATAGTTTCAACGAAATGGCCGAC
The DNA here is from genome assembly GCA_028871775.1 of Betaproteobacteria bacterium. Classification (GTDB taxonomy): domain Bacteria; phylum Pseudomonadota; class Gammaproteobacteria; order Burkholderiales; family Gallionellaceae; genus CAITJF01. Next base: position 5,016 of record JAGWMH010000058.1, on the reverse strand, counting down.
GGATTCAGGGCGTTGCTGAAAGAATCCCGTGAAAATGAAGCGCGCCTGCAAGACATGTCGGCGCACCTCGAAGATCGAGTGAAAGAGCGTACCCGCGAATTGAATATGAGCAATGAGCAGTTGCAGAAAGAAATTAACGAGCGCAAGAAGGCAGAGAATGAACTGCGTGTCGCGGCGGCGGTCTTTGAAACGCATGAGGCCATCATGATTACCGATGCCAGCGCCAATATCATCCGCGTCAATCAGGCATTTCAGGACATTACCGGCTACAGTTCCGCAGAGGTGCTGGGCAAGAACCCGCGCATGATGAATTCCGGGCGGCAGGACAGGGCTTTTTACGCCGAGATGTGGCAACAACTGGCTCACACTGGCGCATGGTCGGGCGAGATTTGGGACAAGCGCAAAAACGGCCAGACTTATCCGAAGTGGATGACGGTGACCGCCGTAAAAAATGAGCAGCAGGAAACTACTCAGTATGTCGCCATCTTCAGCGACATCACCGCGCGCAAGCAGGCCGAGGAGGAAATCCGCAATCTGGCGTTTTACGATGCGCTGACCAAATTGCCCAACCGGCGTTTGTTTGTCGACCGCTTCCGCGCGGCTTTGCCTGTATCCGCGCGCCACAATAACTACGGCGCGGTGTTGTTCATCGATCTGGACAAGTTCAAGACGCTTAACGACGCGCTCGGCCATGACTACGGCGATTTGCTGCTGATTGAGGTGGCCGCCCGGATAAAGTCCTGCGTGCGCGAAATGGATACCGTGGCAAGATTGGGCGGGGACGAATTCGTGGTGCTGGCCGAGGAAATCAGCGATGACCGGGAAGAGGCTTCGCGCAAGGTCGGGCTGGTTGCCGAAAAAATCCGCGAGGCATTGGTGCGCCCCTACCTGCTTAAAGAGCACGAGCACCATAGCTCGCCCAGCATCGGCATCAGCTTGTATCGCGGCAACGAAGAGACGGTGGATACACTGCTGCAGCATGCCGACATGGCGATGTACCAGGCCAAGAGTTCCGGGCGCAATGCAGTGCGTTTTTTCGATACTGTCATGCAACATAACGTGGCAGCGCATGCCGAACTGGTGAATGACCTGCGGCTTGCCATAGAACAGCGGCAATTACATTTGTATTACCAGGTGCAAGTGGATGAAAATAATCGCCCGCTGGGGGCGGAGGCGCTGCTGCGCTGGATTCATCCGCAGCGCGGTATGGTCATGCCGGAACAGTTTATCCCGATCGCCGAAGAGAGCACGCTGATCATCGAAATCGATGACTGGGTGCTGGAAACAGCCTGCCGGCAACTCGCTTTGTGGGGCGGAAATGCACAAACGCGCGATTTGCTGCTGACCGTAAATATCAGCGACAAGCAGTTCGCCAGGCCGGATTTTGTGGACAAGGTGGCCGGCATATTAAGGGCGCACGAGGTCAATCCCGCGCACCTGAAACTGGAACTGACCGAAGGCATGGTGCTGGACGACCTGGCCGGTGCGGTGAAAAAAATGCATGCGCTCAAAGCGCTCGGTGTCAGTTTGTCGATGGACAATTTTGGCACCCGCTATTCGTCACTGTCCTACCTGAAACAGCTCCCGCTCGATCAGCTCAAGATAGACAAGGACTTTGTGCAGGCCATTACCCAAGGCAGCGATGACGCGCTGCTGGTGCAGAATATCATCGATCTGGTGAATAACTTCAACTTGAGCGTGATCGCCGAGGGGGTGGAAACCGAGGCGCAATTGGCTTCGCTCAAACAGCGCGAATGCATAACCTATCAAGGTTTCCTGTTCGGTAAAGCCGTGCCGATCGAGGAGTTTGAAGCGCTACTTGTAAAATCCTAGATTCGTCCCTTATCCTGATCGTGGCTGTGTTTTCTGTACAGCGCGGCCATGATGCCCGACAGCAGCAGGCCGAACACCACGATAATGATGTAGATGCCGAGCCCCAGTTTTTCCATCAGGGCGTACAGCGAGAGCATGGCGAAAATGCTGAGGTTTTCGTTGAAATTCTGCACGGCGATGGAGCTGCCCGCGCCCATCAGCAGGTGGCCGCGGTGTTGCAGCAGGGCGTTCATCGGCACCACGAAGTAGCCGCCCATCGCGCCGATGGCGACCAGCAATATGACGGCGAGCGTCGGGCTGGTGACCGGGATCATCGCCAGCACGGCGAGGCCCATGGCGATGCCGACCGGCAGCACTTTCACCGAGTGTTCCAGTTTGACGAACCTGGCCGCCAGCACCGAGCCGAAGGCGATGCCGACGGCGACCCATGCGGTGAGCCTGGCGGCCGAGCTGATGTCATAGCGCAGCGCGATGGCGGCCCACTCCAGCACCAGCAGGCGCAGGGTAGCGCCTGCACCCCAGAACAGTGTGGTGACCCCGAGCGACACTTGCCCCAGCGGGTCTTTCCACAGCAGCCTGAAGCAGTGCGTGAATTCAGTTGCCAGGAAAACCGGATTCCGGCTTAACGGCTTGTGGTCGATGGGCACGCGCGGGATGCGGAGGTTGAATACCGCCGCGACGAGATAAATGGCGGTGATGATGGAGATGGCCAGCTTCGGCGGGGTATCGATGCCGCTGTCGATCAGCGGCACGTTCCACCATTGCAGCAGGGGGTAGGCGATTTCCGGGTTGATGAGCACTCCGCCGACCACCGCGCCGAGGATGATGGCGAGGACGGTCAGACCTTCCATCCAGCTATTCGCCAGCACCAGTTTCTCAGGCGGCAAATATTCGGTGAGAATGCCGTATTTGGCGGGCGAGTAAGCCGCCGCGCCGAACCCCGCCACGCCGTAGGCGATGAGCGGGTTGACCCCGGCCAGCATGGCGATGCAGCCGCAAAGCTTGATCGCATTGCTGATGAACATCACGCGGCCCTTGGGCAGGGAATCGGCGAAAGCGCCGACGAACGGCGCCAGCACGATGTAGGACACTACGAATGCTTCCTGCAGTACGGGAGTGTGCCATTCAGGAGCGTGCATATCCTTCAGCAGGGCAATGGCAGCGAACAGGAGGGCGTTGTCTGCGAGCGCGGAAAAGAACTGCGCCGCAAGGATGATGTAAAAGCCGAGATTCATTAAGGGAAACAGTCGTGGGCAGCGCGTTTTATAACATGAAAACGGGATGCCTGCTATCATTAGCGGCAATCCTGTCCTGTCTGCAAAGCCGCATTCATGCCCCGTCCGATCCAAGCACGCATTGACCTTTCCGCACTGGAACACAACCTGCAACTGGTGCGCAGCGCGACCAGCGCGCGCATCATGGCGGTGATCAAGGCCGCCGCCTACGGGCATGGCCTGTTGCGCACCGCCGAAGCATTGAGTGCGGCGGACGGCTTTGCGCTGCTGGATATAAACGAAGCCGTGCAGTTGCGCGAGGCGGGATTCCGCCAGACCATCCTGCTGCTGGAAGGGTTCTTTACCCCGGACGATTTGCCGCTGGCGGCCGAATACGATCTTGCCTGCGTGATCCACAGCCCGCACCAGGTCGCCATGCTGGACAATTTTCCGCGCCGTGGCCGCCTGCAAGTGTGGCTCAAGGTCAACAGCGGCATGAACCGCCTGGGTTTTGCGCCACGGGAAGTTACCGCCGTGATGGAAAAACTTAAGGCGCATCCCGCCGTGCGCGACATCACGCTGATGACGCATTTTTCCCATGCCGATGAAGCGGCAGGCGTGGTCGCGCAACTGGAGGTGTTCAATGCGCTGGCCGCGCCGTATCGCATGGCGCGTTCGCTGGCCAATTCCGCCGCGCTGCTGCGTTACCCTGCAACCCACGCCGATTGGGTGCGCCCCGGCATCATGCTGTATGGCGCTTCGCCATTCGCCCAAGGTGAAGGCGGGCAGCACAGCGCGCAGCAACTCGGCTTGAGGCCGGTGATGACGCTGCGCAGCGAAATCATCTCGGTGCGCGAATTGAATGCAGGCGAGCACATCGGTTATGGCGGCATGTTCCGGGCGGAAGCTCAGATGCGTGTCGGCGTGGTCGCATGCGGCTACGCCGACGGCTATCCGCGCCACGCGCCGACCGGCACGCCGGTGCTGGTGAAAGGCCGGCGCACGCGCACCCTGGGGCGTGTCTCGATGGACATGCTGAGCGTGGACTTGAGCGCATTGCCGGATGCGGATGTCGGCAGCGGCGTCACGCTGTGGGGAGCAGGCCTGCCGGTGGAAGAGGTTGCCCGCGCCGCCGGCACCATCAGCTACGAATTGCTGTGCGCGCTGACTACGCGCGTGCCGGTGGTGGTTTAGAATGTTTGTTGGGTTACGGTGCAAAAAACCGCGCCTGATGAAACAACTAGCCATTCGACTAGGCTGGCAAAAAACGCCAACCAAGTCGATGGTTATAACCCAACCTACGAAACTGCCAACTGCTGTTATCAGGGTAATGGCGATCGGGAGATAATAATGGAGCCTCAGGAAACCAGGGATCACAAGCTGACGCTGTCCGAGGTGCTCGGCATGCTCGTTGCCGATGGATTGGTCAGCCAGGCTGATGCCGACGCGCTGTTCGCCGAGCGGCGTATCCACCGCAACGATGCTCATCCGCTGGTGGCGATTGCCGGGCGGAACTGGAAATCGCGACTGCCGCCGCACAAACCGCTGCATCTGGAAGCGCTGACGGAGTGGCTGGCTGGCCGCGTCGGGCTCGAATATATCCACATCGACCCGTTGAAAATCGACTTCTCCACCGTCACCGATATCATGTCCAGCGACTATGCCGAGCGTTTCGGCATCCTGCCGGTGCAGGTGACTGCGCGCGAGGCGGTGGTTGCCACATCCGAGCCCTTCCTGCGCGAGTGGGAAAAAGTGCTCAAACCCATATTGCGCCGCGACATCCGCCGTGTGATGGCCACCCCGCTGGACATCAGCCGCTACCTGGTCGAGTTCTACAACCTGGCGCGCTCGGTGAAGACTGCATCAAAAAGCGACCGGCAGGGCGTGTCCGGCCAGTCCTCGTTCGAGCAATTGGTGGAACTGGGCAAGACCAACCGCCAGTTCGACGCCAACGACCAGCATATCGTCC
>JAGWMH010000057.1 GCA_028871775.1 Betaproteobacteria bacterium | reverse complement strand
TTTGCGGAATCCTTGCACGCCAGTTTGCTGCATGAGATGGCGCAAGGTGCGCACCCGGTTGCCGCTGCCGCCTGGCGCAAACAGGGTGTGTGGAGGCACCTGCTGGCGCGTGTAAGTTATGCCGCGGTGCTCTTCCTGGCGGTTGTGTTCGGTTATGCACGCGGGCGCAATGACCATGTTTAAAGTGAAACTCGCGAAGAGAATCCTTGTCCCCCTCGCCTGCCTGCGTGTGTTGTTGGGGCTTCAGCCCCTTACAACCACGGCGTACCCCTTGCGGGTGCGGCGGGAGAGGGAGGCAATGTCTGATAGAACTACTAGCCATTCGACTAAGCCCAGCAAAAATGATGGGCAAGTCGCTGGTTATCGCTACGCGAATTGCCACGTTAAAGGCAAGCAATGAGCGAACTGCGCGCCGCCTCGCTGAAGAAACGCTACCGTTCCCGCACCGTGGTGCATGATGTTTCCCTGTCGCTGCAAAGCGGCGAGGTGGTCGGGTTGCTGGGCCCCAACGGTGCAGGCAAAACCACCTGCTTCTACATGATAGTCGGGCTGGTCGCCACCGACGGCGGCGACATTTTCATTGACCAGAAAAATATCACCCACCTGCCGATACACCGCCGTGCGCACCTGGGCCTGAGCTACTTGCCGCAGGAAGCCTCCATCTTCCGCCGCCTTACCGTGGCGCAAAACATCCAGGCCGTGCTGGAGTTGCAAGGCTGCCCGGAGGATGAAATCGGGGCACGGCAGGATGAGTTGCTGGAAGACCTGCACATCAGCCATATCCGCGACAATCCGGCCATCAGCCTGTCCGGGGGCGAACGGCGGCGCGTCGAAATCGCCCGCGCACTGGCCACCAACCCGCGCTTCATCCTGCTGGACGAGCCGTTTGCCGGGGTGGACCCGATCGCCGTGCTGGACATCCAGAAAATCATCCGTTTCCTCAGGGAGCGTGGCATCGGCGTGCTGATTACCGACCATAATGTGCGCGAAACCCTGGGCATCTGTGATCGCGCCTACATCATCAATGCCGGCTCGGTGATGGCGGAAGGCAAACCCGATGAAATCATTTATAATGAGGGCGTGAGAAAAGTGTATCTTGGTGAGCACTTCAAGCTGTAGCGCCCCTCTATAAAAAACGCACACCATGCGCCGCCCCCATCCGTAAACCGAGTAATGAAACAGGTATTACAACTCAGGCAATCCCAGCAACTGGCGCTTACCCCCCAGTTGCAGCAAGCCATTCGTTTGTTGCAACTCTCCACCCTGGAGGTCAACCAGGAAGTGGCGCGCCTGCTGGAAGAAAACCCCATGCTCGAACGCGAGGACGACGACGCCGCGCTGCCTTACGCGCACGGCGATGCCGCATCGGCCCCCACTTCCACTGCGGAAGACAGCACAACGAAAGACGAGGCGCCGCAACAGGCCGGGGAGGAATGGCCAAAAGATGAGTGGAACGAGCCTTCTTTTTCTGTGGGCGGCATGTCTGACGGCGAAGAGGATAGCCATGCCGAAGTAGTGGCGGGCACTCCCAGCCTGCGTGAGCACCTCATCTGGCAACTCAACATGAGCCAGCTTGATGAGCGCGACAAAAAAATCATCGGGCTGTTGATTGATGCGCTGGACGAGAACGGCTATCTGGCGCAACCGCTGGAAGAAATCGCCGAACTGCTGCCGGAACAACTCGATGTCACACTGGACGATCTGGAAACGGCGTTGACGCAATTGCAGAATCTGGGCGAACCCGGCATCGGCGCGCGCGATCTGGGCGAATGCCTGGCCCTGCAACTCAAGGCATTGCCGGAACATACCCCGTACCGCGATCTGGCGCTGCGCATCGTTACGCAGCACCTCGGCCTGCTGGCGGCACGCGACTTCACCAAGCTCAAGAAAGCACTGCATTGCGATGACGCCGCGCTGCGCACCGCACAGGCCCTCATCGTCCATCTCAAGCCCAAACCCGGCGCGGAATTCGAACAGCGCGCCGCCGACTATGTGGTGCCGGATGTGGTGGTGGAACACCACGAGGGAAACTGGCGCGCGCGGCTGAATGTGGAAGCCATGCCGCGCCTGCGCATCAATCAGATGTATGCCAGCATCCTGCAGCAGCGCGGCGAGAAAAATGCGCAACAGCTTTCCGGCCAGTTGCAGGAAGCGCGCTGGTTCATCAAAAACCTGCAACAGCGCTTCGACACCATCCTGCGCGTTTCGCAGGCCATCGTCGACCGCCAGCGCCATTTTCTCGATTACGGCGAAATTGCCATGCGCCCGCTGGTGCTGCGCGAAATTGCCGACCAGCTCGAATTGCACGAATCCACCATCTCGCGCGTAACCACGCAGAAATTCATGCTCACCCCGCGCGGCATTTTCGAGCTCAAATATTTCTTCGGCAGCGGTGTCGCGACCGACGCCGGCGGCACGTGTTCCTCCACGGCAATCCGTGCGCTCATCAAGCAACTGGTCAGCGAGGAAGATACGCAGCACCCCCTGAGCGACAGCAGCATGTCTGAAATCCTGGCACAGCAGGGCATACTGGTTGCCCGGCGTACCGTGGCAAAATACCGGGAATTGCTGCATATCCTCCCGGCCAACCTTCGTAAATCACTCTAACCATAAGGAGCAAGCCATGAACCTCAACCTCAGCGGACATCATCTGGAAATCACTCCCGCCATCCGCGAGCATGTGCTAAGCAAGCTCGACAAAGTCAAACGCCATTTCGACAACGTGATTGACGTAAACGTCATCCTTTCGGTGGAAAAACTGAAACAGAAGGCGGAAGCCACCGTCCACCTCAGCGGCAAGAACATTTTTGTGGAGTGCGATGACGCCAACCTGTATGTCGCCATCGACAGCCTGATTGAAAAGCTCGACCGCCAGATCCTCAAACACAAGGAAAAACACGCCACGCGGCGCCACGATGATTCCGGCAAGCACCCCGCATCAGAACAAGAGTGATAACGGTGTTGCTGCTTGCCGCTTTCTTTTCCAGCCATGGTTGAGACTATGAACCTGATCAGCAAAATCCTGCCCGCCGAAAACGTGATACTGGACGCCGATTCATCCAGCAAGAAGCGGGTTTTCGAGCGGGTCGGGATATTGTTTGAAAATACCCAGCAAATCGCGCGCAGCCAGGTGTTTGACAGCCTGTTCGCGCGCGAGAAGCTCGGCTCCACCGGCCTCGGGCAAGGCGTGGCCATCCCGCATGGCCGCATCAAGGGCCTGCGCGACGCCGTTGCCGCCTTCGTCAAGACACAGGCGCCGATTCCCTTCGACGCGCCGGACGGGCAAGCGGTCAATCTCATTTTCGTGCTATTGGTGCCGGAACGCGCCACCGACCTGCACCTGCAACTGCTCGGCGAACTGGCGCAAATGTTCAGCGACAAATCCTTCCGCGAACAATTGCAAAACAGTAACGACCCGGCAACCATCCACCAACTGTTTGCCAACTGGAAAGCCTGACAAAGGTGCATCTCAATACTCAAATTTTTAAGCCAGACAAGGCGTGCGAGAAAAATCGCAGCGCCGCATATGTGTGTATATGTAAGCAAGATTTTTCGAGCGCAACGCGGTATGGCGACGAAATTTCGAGTATTGAGAGGCACCTGTAAGTGGCTCAGGTCAACATCCGGCAACTTTTCGAGGACAAGCAGGAACGGCTGGCCTTGAGCTGGGTCGCCGGTGAGGATGGTGCCGCCAGGATACTCGACAGCGAACTGGTCAACGCCTCAAACAAGGGATTGATCGGCCACCTCAACCTGATCCACCCGAACTGGGTGCAGGTGTTGAGCAGCACCGAACTTGACTACCTGCACGCGCTGTCGCCCTCCGCCTTCAGTGAGGCGCTGGCGCAACTCGAACGCAGCGGCACGCTGTGCCTGATTGTGTCATGCACCGAGGATATTCCGCAGGCGCTGACAGATTACGCCAATCGCACGCAAACCCCGCTGTTCCGCTCCCCGCTGCCCAGCGTGCACCTGATGTGGCTGGTGCGCCACTACCTGGTCAAGGCGCTGGCGGAATCCACCACGCGCCACGGCATATTCCTCGACGTGATGGGTGTCGGCGTGCTGATCACCGGGGACAGCGGCGTAGGCAAGAGCGAGCTGGGACTGGAACTCATCACGCGCGGCAACGGCCTGGTGGCGGACGATGTTGTCGAGTTGTACCGCATCTCTCCCGAAACGCTGGAAGGGCGCTGCCCGGAGCTGTTGCGCAACTTCCTCGAAGTGCGCGGATTGGGCGTACTCAACATCCGCACCATGTTCGGCGAGACCGCGGTGCGGCGCAAGAAGAACCTGAACCTGATCGTGCACCTGCAACGCCCGCCCGGCGGCGACCTGTCGCAATTGGAGCGGCTGCCGATCAGCGCCAGCTACCAGGAAATCCTCGGCGTGAAAATCGACACGGTCAGCATCCCGGTAATGACCGGGCGCAACCTTGCGGTGCTGACCGAAGCGGCGGCACGCAACTTCGTCATGCAACAGCGCGGCATCGACGGCACGCAGGAGTTTCTCAGCCGCCACGAGCGGCACATACGGGATCAATAGCAATGCAATTGTTCCTCATCAGCGGCCTGTCCGGCTCCGGCAAGAGCGTCGCGCTCAATGTGCTGGAGGACAGCGGCTACTATTGCGTGGACAACCTGCCCGCCGAACTGCTGCCCGCCCTCACGGATAACCTGCGCCAGGCCGGCTATGCACGCATCGCCGTCAGCATAGATGTGCGCAGCGGCGGCAGCGTGCAGCAATTGCCGCACTACATCGGGCAGCTCAAGCAGCGCGGCGTGGACGTCCACCTGCTGTTCCTCGACGCGCAAACCGACGCGCTGGTGAAACGCTTTTCCGAAACGCGCCGCCGCCACCCGCTGAGCGATGATCGCCTTACCCTGCCGGAATGCATCCAGCGCGAGCGCGGGCTGCTCGCCGAGATCGCCGGCATCGGCCACCGCATCGACACCAGCGAACTCGGCGCCAATGCGCTGCGTGCCTGGGTCAAGGATTTCATCCGGGTTGACCGCGCGCGCCTCACCCTGCTGTTCCAGTCTTTCGGCTACAAGAACGGCATCCCGCTCGACGCCGACTTCGTATTCGACATACGCTGCCTGCCCAACCCGCATTACGACCCGGCGCTGCGCCCGTTCAGCGGACGCGATGCGGCGGTGATCGAATTCCTCGAACGCATCCCCAACGTGCAAAAAATGTACGATGACATCCGCGGCTTCATCGAAAACTGGCTGCCCTGCTTCGTGGCCGACAACCGCAGCTATCTCACCATCGCTATCGGCTGCACCGGCGGGCAGCACCGCTCGGTGTATCTGGCGGAAAAACTGGCGCGCCATTTCGAGAAACAACAGCAAGTGCTGGTGCGCCATCGAGAGTTAACAAACTGAAACTACAAATTCATGCCACAGAGATCACAGAGGACACAGAGAAGGGGGTATGAGTAACCGTGAATCACTGTATACGCCATTTGCTTTTGCGAGTTGGGCGACAAGTCGCCCATCCCTGTCTGCCCCATTTCTATGTGCTCTCTGTGTACTCTGGTGTAACCTCTAGCCATTCGACTAGGCTGTCAAAAGACGCCAGCCAGGTCGCTGGTTATGTGGCTAAATAGTTTTCCCCAAGTTCAGAAATCATGTTGCACATCAAACATATCAAGGCCGGCGACTGGCTCACGCTGCTGCTCGGCGCGCTGCTCACTGCATTCCTCGCCGCCACCCTGTGGCAAGGCGGGGCGGCGGACAAGGCCGTCATCCGCAGCGGCGGCAAGGTGTTCCGCGAGGTCCCCCTGTCGCGCGACCAGCTCATCGCCGTGCCGGGGCCGCTCGGCATCAGCCAGATCGCCATCCATAACCGGCAGGCGCGCATCGCCGCCGACCCCAGCCCGCGCCAGTACTGCGTGCGCCAGGGCTGGCTGAAGCAGGCAGGCGAAATCGCCGTGTGCCTGCCCAACCAGGTCAGCATCGAGCTGGGCGGCAGACGGAGGAACTATGACAGCCTTAACTACTGAGAATCAGGATCAAGGATCAAGGGTCAAGGTTCAAGTTAAAAGCTTGGATTCACCTTGCGCCTTGTATCTTGAACCTTGCACCTCGATACGGTTAGGCACCACCGCTGAGGATCACCACATCGCGCGCATGGCGGCGCTGGCGCTCGGCCTGTCGGTGCTGGAAGCCGCCATCCCCTCGCCGTTGCCGGGCGTCAAGCCGGGGCTGGCCAACATCGTCATCCTCATCGTGCTGGCGCGCTACGGCTGGCGCACGGCGGCATGGGTGTCGCTGCTGCGCGTGGTGGCGGGCAGCCTGTTGCTGGGCAATTTCCTCGCGCCCGGATTTTTCCTCAGCCTCAGCGGCGCGCTGTGCAGCCTCGCCGTGCTGGCCGTTGCGCAACACCTGCCGCAGCGCTGGTTTGGTCCCGTCACCCACAGCATCCTCGCCGCCGCCGCCCACATCGCCGGACAATTGCTGCTGGTGTATTTCTGGCTCATCCCGCACAGCGGGCTGGCCTATCTCATCCCCATCTTCGCCGCAGCAGCGCTGGTGTTCGGCACGGTGAACGGGCTGATCGCGGCGCATTATCTGGATGCTCCACAATCTGACTTGGTGAAAGCATGAAGACCATCACTCTCGCCATAACGGGCGCATCTGGCCTGCCTTACGCCATGCGCCTGCTCGAATGCCTGTTGCAAAGCGGGCAGCGCGTGCATCTGGTGTATACACAAGCCGCACAGATCGTTGCCAAACAGGAACTGGATTTTGTGCTGCCCAATCGCCCGCAGGACGCGGAGCAGGTGTTCGCGGAGCGCTTCGGAAAACTCGGCGGAAAATTAAAGGTGTTCGGCATCCAGGACTGGTACGCACCGATGGCCTCCGGCTCCAACCCCGGCGATGCGATGGTGGTCTGCCCCTGCACCATGGGCACGCTCGGCAAGATCGCCAATGGCATCAGCGACGACCTGATCGCCCGCGCCGCCGATGTCATGCTCAAGGAAAAACGCCCGCTGATTCTGGTGCCGCGCGAGACGCCGTTCTCCGCCATTCATCTGGAGAATATGCTCAAACTTGCACATGCAGGCGCAATCATTCTCCCGCCCAACCCCGGCTTCTATCATCATCCGCAGAGCGTGCAGGATATCGTGGATTTTGTCGTGGCACGGATACTGGATCATCTGGGGGTGAAGCATGAGTTGGTGAAGAGATGGGGAGAGAGTGATAGCCGGGGGTAGCCCGGCGGCTAAGGCCGTTCGTGTTGAGCTTGTCGAAACATGAATGGCCACAAGCAAGGCAACTTCGCCGGTGGTAGACCGGCAGCTAGTCACTTTTCTTGTCTTGTCAAGAAAAGTAACCCAAAGAAGTCGCCCCCTGTACAAGTCAAGGACCTCGGTAACACTTTAGTACAAGGACATGGGTTACACTTTCAGCGTCAAATAATCATTCAGACGCCCTTTTGTCTGGCGCTCGTCAAATAAACCAAGGCGTACCGGCCCGAAATACACGGCCCATATGCCATCACCTGTTTCCTCCAGGCCAACCCATTCTCCGGCCAGCAAGTAACCGATATAGATACGCCGCCCCGTCCAGTACGCAATGCCATTGGCAGATACCTTCTGGCGCTGGAAGTATCCGGGATATTCCAACTCCGGCAAGCGCTCCGGATAGGGGCGGCTGGAGCGGACATAGCAACTCTGGGGGCAGCGCTGCCCCAACCCTTCGTGAGGGCGCTGTTCGTTGTAATGCACACGGAAGCGGTCAAACTGCACTTGCTGGGCCGACTGGTTCGCGGCGGGCGGATGCGTAACCGCCAGCTTGAGCGTGCGGTGCATGCGTTCATGGCGGCCGTTTTGCTGCGGCTGTCCCGGCTCGATGCGTTCCGGCATGATGCCGAGCCGTATCCACCATACGGACAACTGCGACAGGCCTCCAGTCGCCGTGCTGGCGAACGGTACGCCGTTGTCGGTACGCATGCGATCAGGCAGCCCGTATTCTTTGAACAACCGTTCAAATACGGCCCGGGTTTCCATGAATCGGGTACCGTTTAATCCTTGGCAGCCAAGCAGGTAGCGGCTGGCGTGATCCATTACCGTCAACGGATAACACCAGCGGCCATTACCCATCTTGAATTGCCCCTTGAAGTCAGCGCTCCACAATTCATTGGGCGAGGTGGCAGTAGCCGGGCGATGGGGAGAGGGCTGTACCCGCCGTCGGCGCCGTTTCGGCTCCAGCATGCCTTCCCGCTTCAGCACGTTGTAGAGGCTTGTCTTCGAGGGAATGGGCTGGTCAGGAAAGCGCCGGGATAGTAGCGCCTGAATCTTCTTCGGGCCGAGCGGCTCACGCCCGTGGCGGCGCAGCTCGATAACCGCCTTGCGTATGGTGTAGGGAATTTCTCCAGCCATCACATGCGGTCTGCGGCTGCGCTCTTCCAAGCCCTCTATTCCTTCCGCTTGATAGCGCTCTACCCATTTGTAGCCCGTCTTGCGGCTAATGCCGTAACGTTCGCACAACAGGCTGAAATTGCCCCCTTCGCGCAGGTAGTCGGCTATAAATAGTACCTTCTCGTCCATCGGTCTCACATCTTTCCACGGCATAGGAACCTCCTTTCGGTTGTTCCTATAGAGGGTAATCAACTGTTACCCATGTCCTTGTACTAAAGTGTTACCGATGAGTATGATTCGTACCACGGAGTTGACTATTCACTAATTTTTGGAGTGCCACAAAAACCGTTCGTGCTTAAGTAGTGACTTAGCACAGGGTTATCGTGCTTAGTTCAATACTTAGTAGTTCCATCAGAGCCTGTAGAAGCATGAGCGGTTTTTTTATCATTTCAACTGCCGTTTCCAGGATTAATGGAGGGCGCGAAAACTAGAGCCTATCTCATTCGACTCCGTGACCTTCAACTTTGAAGCGCAACTTTTGCAAGGATTTTAGGGGGCAAGCTGCGTTATGTTAATTTTACATTACAGACACTCAGAAGGTGTGAATGTATGAGTTAAACGCTGGTAATGGCAATGCCATTCTTGCTCATATAGCTGCGTATCCTGTCGGCATGTATCTTGTCGGCATCATTCAGACTCTGGAATAATTTGAGGGTTTCTGAAAGATGTCCGGTTTTTTTCTTGGCATTCTGGAAATGTACTTCCCCCGCCGATTCTTCCAGTTTGAGGGCAAGGTTGAACGCAACGGCCCTCGAAGGAGGAGCTTCTTTCTCCTGCCTGAGTATGCCTTTCAACGTGCTGTTCATATTAACGAGAGTCTCTAATGATTCGCCCGTAAGCTCTTTCGGAAACATTCCGGCATGCAGAAAATGCTGTCTCCAGCCCTTCAGCAGTGCGGCGTGATTTTTTTCTTCGAGGGCTATCTTCCACCAGAAACTCGCGTCTTCAGGGAATCTCTGATGGAATCTGAGGTAGAGTTTAGCCACATTAAGCTCCAGCTTGATGGCTTCCTCTATCAGTTGATTCAGGTCTTCAATCATTAGCTTGCCTCTGATTTTTATTGTACCAAAAAATAAATCGGGCAAGCACAACTCGAATTCTGAGCCGCTGCCAATAGCAG
>JAGWMH010000056.1 GCA_028871775.1 Betaproteobacteria bacterium | reverse complement strand
TCGTTGGTTAGGATAGGTACATGAAGTACAGTATGGTTTCGGCCGCTGCCTTTTGGCAGCTTAACCTGCAAACAGACATACGCCGCATACGGCGTCCTGCGGCGCAGACTAACCTTCAGGTAAGAGCCTGCGCCGCAAAGCGAAGGGTCTTTGGTCTACTGTCCAAAGAACTCCTTCACTTTGTCCATCCAGGATTTCGCCCGCGGGTTGTGGCGTGCGCTGTCCTTCTGGTTGATCGCCTCGAATTCGCGCAGTAATTCCTTCTGCCGCTCGGTGAGATTGACCGGGGTTTCCACCACCACGTGGCAGTGCAGGTCGCCATAGGTTGAGCTGCGCACACCCTTGATGCCCTTGCCGCGCAGGCGGAAGGTTTTTCCGGATTGGGTCTCGGCCGGAATCTTGATGCGTGCCGAGCTATCCAGCGTGGGGATTTCGATTTCGCCGCCCATTGCGGCAGTGGCAAAGCTGACCGGCATTTCGCAATGCAGGTCGTTGTGGTCGCGCTGGAACACCACGTGCGGCGTGATGTGGATGACAACATACAGGTCGCCCGCCGGGCCGCCGTTCACGCCGTGCTCGCCTTCGCCGGACAGGCGGATGCGGTCGTCGTTATCCACGCCCGCCGGAATTTTCACTGACAGTGTCTTGTGCTGCTTGACGCGGCCGCTGCCCTGGCAATCCTTGCATGGCGACGCGATCATCTTGCCGCTGCCGTGGCAGCGCGGGCAGGTTTGTTGAATCGAGAAGAAGCCCTGCTGCATGCGCACCTGGCCATGTCCGCCGCAAGTGGTGCAGGTGGTCGGGCTGGTGCCGGGTTTTGCGCCCGACCCTTTGCAAGTCTCGCACTCGGCCATGGTCGGTACGCGAATCTGCGTTTCGGTGCCACGCGCGGCCTGTTCCAGGGTAATTTTCAGGTTGTAGCGCAGGTCAGCGCCGCGCTGCACGTTGCTGCGTCCCCCGCCGCCACGCCCGCCGCCAAAGATGTCACCGAAGATGTCGCCGAAATCGAAGCCGCCCGCGCCGCCGCCGAAACCACCAAAGCCGCCTGCACCCATCCCGGCATCGGAAGCGGCGTGGCCGTACTGATCATAGGCGGCGCGTTTCTGCGCGTCGCTCAAGGTTTCATAAGCTTCCTTCGCTTCCTTGAAGTGTTCCTCTGCCTTGGGGTTGTCCGGGTTGCGGTCGGGGTGGTGCTTCATCGCCAGCTTGCGATAAGCTTTCTTGATTTCCTCGCTCGATGCGTCCCGGTTGACGCCTAGCACTTCGTAGTAGTCTTTTTTCATAGTCGTAAGGCGTAAGTCGCAAGACGTAAGTTGAAAAGCACCCCGAAGGTTTTGCTTACAACTTACGTCTTACGTCTTCGTACTTATTTTTTGTCTTTTACTTCCGTAAATTCCGCATCCACTACATCGCCTTCTTCCTTCTTTGGTTCGGCGTGCGCACCACCGGCTTCGCCGGCCTGCTGTGCCTTGGCCTGCTCGGCGGCGTACATCTTTTCGCCCAGTTTCTGCGCGGCAGTGGCGAGCGCTTCCGTCTTGGCATCAATGGCGGCCTTGTCACCGCTTTTTACCGCTTCTTCGGCTTCCTTCAAGGCGGCTTCGATTCTGCCCTTTTCTTCAGCGCCCAGCTGTTCGCCGTATTCCTTCATGGATTTATGCGTGGAATGGATCAGGGCATCCAGCTGGTTGCGTGCGGTGACCAGCTCCATCGCTTTGTGGTCCTCTTCGGCATGCGCTTCGGCATCCTGCACCATGCGCTGGATTTCCGCCTCGGACAAACCGGAACTGGCCTGGATCTTGATCTTGTTCT
Source organism: Betaproteobacteria bacterium (assembly GCA_028871775.1). Taxonomy (GTDB): domain Bacteria; phylum Pseudomonadota; class Gammaproteobacteria; order Burkholderiales; family Gallionellaceae; genus CAITJF01. The sequence continues at coordinate 7,773 of JAGWMH010000056.1, read as the reverse complement.
CCTTGCCGGTGGCCTTGTCCCTGGCGGATACATGCAGAATGCCGTTGGCATCAATGTCGAAGGTGACTTCGATCTGCGGCATGCCGCGCGGTGCGGGCGGGATGTCGGTCAGGTTGAACTGGCCCAGGCTCTTGTTGCCGGAGGACATCTCGCGTTCGCCTTGCAGCACGTGGATAGTCACCGCATTCTGGTTGTCGTCGGCGGTGGAGAACACCTGCGAAGCCTTGGTCGGGATGGTGGTGTTTTTCTTGATCAGCTTGGTCATCACTCCGCCCAGGGTTTCGATGCCCAGCGACAGCGGGGTCACGTCGAGCAGCAGTACGTCCTTCACTTCGCCTTGCAACACACCGCCCTGGATCGCCGCACCAACGGCGACAGCTTCGTCCGGGTTTACGTCCTTGCGCGGCTCCCTGCCGAACAATTCCTTGACGCGCTCCTGCACCTTGGGCATGCGGGTCTGGCCGCCGACCAGGATTACGTCGGCGATGTCGGAAGTGGAAACCCCCGCATCCTTCATGGCGATCTTGCACGGCTCGATGGTGCGCGCGATCAGGTCTTCCACCAGGCTTTCCAGCTTGGCGCGCGTAATCTTCACGGCCAGGTGTTTCGGGCCGCTGGCATCAGCCGTGATGTACGGCAGGTTCACCTCGGTCTGCTGCGCGGAAGACAGTTCGATCTTGGCTTTTTCCGCCGCATCCTTCAGGCGTTGCAGGGCGAGCATGTCCTTCTTCAGGTCGATGCCGCTTTCCTTCTTGAACTCGTCCACCAGATGTTCGATGACGCGCATATCGAAGTCTTCGCCGCCAAGGAAGGTGTCGCCGTTGGTGGACATCACTTCGAACTGGTGTTCGCCCTCGATTTCGGCGATGTCGATGATGGAGATGTCGAAGGTGCCGCCGCCCAGGTCATATACCGCGATCTTGCGGTCGCCTTCCTGCTTGTCCAGGCCGAAAGCCAGTGCGGCTGCCGTGGGTTCATTGATGATGCGCTTCACTTCCAGGCCGGCGATGCGCCCGGCATCCTTGGTGGCCTGGCGCTGCGAATCGTTGAAATAGGCGGGCACGGTTATGACGGCCTCGGTAACCGATTCGCCGAGATAGTCCTCAGCGGTCTTTTTCATCTTCATCAGCACCTGCGCGGAAACTTCCGGCGCGGAAATTTCCTTGTCGCGCACCTTGACCCACGCGTCGCCATTCTTGGCCTTGACGATGCTGAACGGAACCATGGCAATGTCCTTCTGCACCATCTTTTCATCGAAGCGGCGGCCAATCAGGCGCTTCACACCATACAGCGTATTCTTCGGGTTGGTCACCGCCTGGCGCTTGGCGGGTGCGCCCACCAGCACTTCGCCATCTTCCATGTAGGCGACGATGGACGGCGTGGTACGCGTGCCCTCGGCGTTCTCGATCACCTTGGTCTTGCCGTTTTCCATGATGGCCACGCAAGAGTTGGTGGTGCCCAGGTCAATACCGATGATTTTTCCCATGATGCTTCCTTTCCGTTGAATGCTCAAAGATTGAATACTGTTGCTACCTTGCCGCCTAACATCAGGGCGGCGCTGGATATTTCAAGTGGGTCGAGCTTGCAGCCCGTAGCTTGTAGCTAGTAGCCAGCCCCGGTTTTGCTACCCGCTACCAGCTACTGGCTATCAGCTTCATTCCTTCGTCTTGGCCACCATCACCAGCGCCGGGCGCAATACGCGGTCATTCAGTTGATAGCCCTTCTGCATCACGCTTACCACCGTGTTGGCTTCCTGTCCGCTTTCCAGCATGCCGATGGCCTGGTGCTTATGCGCATCGAATTTTTCGCCAACGGGGTTGATTTCAGTGATGTTGAACTTCTCGAACACGCTGGCGAGTTGTTTGAGCGTCAGCTCCATGCCGCTCTTGAAGCTTTCCACCGTTGCGGACTGCACAGCCAGGCCGGCTTCCAGACTGTCCTTTACCGCCAGCATTTCATTGGAGAAACGCTCCACGGCAAATTTATGCGCCTTGCTGATGTCATCTTGCGCGCGCCTGCGGATGTTCTCGCCTTCGGCTTTGGCATACATCCATGCATCGTAATGTTCCTGCGCCTTCAGTTCGGCCTGCTTCAGCATCTCCTCCACGCTGGGCATCACCTCGGCCTGGGCAGCTTGTTCCGGTTGTTGAGGTACTGCTTCGTTTTGTTCCATTGTGCTTCTCCCAAATTTGACGGGTGGCAAATGGAGGCGATTTTCCGTGTTTCAAGGGCGTGATGCAAAAATATTTTCTTCACGTGAGATAATGCGGCCTTGCGGGTGTAATGCCACCGGCCTGCGCGACGCTTTAACTTACCGTGACTCCCAACAAAAACTACCACTGGCGCATTGCCGGGTTCTACTTCTTTTACTTCGCCTTCGTGGGAATGTTTTCGCCCTACTGGAGCCTGTACCTGAAGTCTATTCATTTCGATGCGGTGCAGATCGCCATCCTGATGTCGGTGGCGCCGGTGATGCGGATGATTGCGCCCAATATCTGGGGTTGGCTGGCCGACCGCACCGGCAAGCGCCTGCTGGTGGTGCAGATCGCCGCATCTTTGGGCGCACTGAGTTATCTGGGCGTGTTTGCGACCACCAGTTTTTACGGCATGCTGCTAGTGCTGGGGCTGATGAGTTTTTTCTGGAGCGCCTCCATGCCGCTGGTGGAGGCGACCACGCTGACTTATCTGGGCAAGAACACGGCGCATTACGGGCGCATCCGCTCCTGGGGCTCGGTCGGCTTCATCGTAATCGTGCTGGGGCTGGGCTATGCCTTCGACTACGTCGCCATCTCCTGGCTGCTGTGGGCCGGGCTGTTCATCATGCTGGGCATCCTGCTCTTCTCGCGCCAGATTCCGCCGATCGAAGTGCTGGCGCACCATACGGATAGCCAGCCGATCATGCGCATCGTGCTGCAACCGCGCGTGCTGGCGTTACTGGGCGCGTGTTTTCTGATGTCCGTTGCGCACGGGCCTTATTACACCTTCTTCTCGATTTATCTGGTCGAACACGGCTATGCCAAAAGCGCGGTGGGCTGGCTGTGGGCGCTCGGCGTAATCTGCGAGATCGGCGTGTTCTTCCTGATGCCGTGGCTGATGCGGCGCTATACCCTGTTGCAAATTCTGCTGGTGAGTTTTATCTGTGCCGTGCTGCGCTTCCTGCTGATCGGCTGGGGCGTGGATTTCCTGTGGCTGCTGCTCATCGCGCAAGTGTTGCACGCTGCTACCTTTGCTGCTTTCCATGCGGCGGCGGTGGCGCTGATCCACCATTTTTTCCAGGGGCGGCACCAGTCCAAGGGGCAGGCATTGTTCGGCAGCCTCACCTATGGCGCAGGAAGCATGTTGGGCGGGCTGGCCAGCGGCCCGATCTGGCAGCACTATGGCGCCAGCGTGCTGTATTCATGCAGCGCGGGCGCGGCATTGCTGGGATTGCTGCTGATACTGTGGAAACAGGGTATGGCGGATGCACGGCATGCGATATAGCTGCGCCATTCCGGCCCATGAAAAGTTTATGGGAAAGTGCTGGTGCTGTGACCTGAATTTATGGCTTCCCGAAATACTTGAACGGGGCGTAATGCGGAACGATCAACGGCTGATTAGTGCCGGCGGCCAATCAAATTTAAAGTAAGCAAATTATTCTGCCGGCGATATCAGGCCGGGAAGTATCGCATTGTTGCGCCTGAGATTTCGGCCAGCAGTGAATATTATTCCTGGCATCCCCTTTTAGCGCCGAAGCCACGGCTCGCTTCTTCTCTCAACAGCCAGGAATAATCCTTCAGCGGTTTCATCCCGCCCTGTGGCAGCCTTGCCGCAATTTCTTCGATGCGCCGGTTGTATCCCGCCAGCACCAGGTCTGGCGCCAGCTCGAAAAGCGGAATGGCGAGGAATGGCCGCTCCAGGATTTCCGGGTCTGGCAGCTTGATACCATCCTCATCCATCGCCAGGTCGCCGTAGACGATCAAATCGAGGTCGATCGTTCGCGCCGCATATTTATCCCCGGTCCGCTTGCGCCCCAGGCTGTTTTCGATGGGACGCAGTACACCGTGTTTCACTTCCGCGGGAGATACCGCGGCTTCAATCGCCACCACGCAGTTGTAATATGGCGGCTGTTCCGGGCGGTCGAGCGCATCGGTGCAATAGACCATGGATATGCCGATGAGGCGCGTTTGCCGGGCAAGGCTGCGGATCGCGGCTCGTACATTTTCTGCAGGGTCAATGTTCGAGCCGATACTGATGAAGGCGCGCGCCATAACCTGCTCAGCGCTTCCGGGTGATTTCCACCGCCACGCTTCTGGCAAAGCGCAGCGCATTCGGCTTTTCCACGCGCACGTCGACTTGCCGCACTCCCTGCTGATCGAGACACAGTTCCGCAATGGCCTCCGCCAGCGCTTCCACCAGAAAGTATTGGGAGCCTTCCACCATGGAGAGGACGCGTTTCTTAAGCGCGCGGTAATCGACGGTATCCTCGATGCGGTCGCTTTTGCCTGCCTTGTGCAGATCGGTGTAGAGGGTCAGGTTGATCACCACGTCCTGCTTTTCGTGGCGCTCCCTCTCGTTGATACCCAAAATGCAGCGGACCAGAAGATCACAAATGCGGATGCGGTCCATAACGTCCTTTCTCGATTTTTCTGAGTTAGCGGTGGCGAAAACCAGCAAGAAGCATCAGCGTAAGCTAGCGGATAAGGCCGCGCAGTTTCTCCGGAGTCACCCTTTCCCCTTTTCGGATCAGCTCGCGCGCCGCCTCGACCTTGTCCCACACATTGCACATCATCACGCCCCTGATTTTTCCCTCGCGCAGGTAGTAGATGACGCCGGTGTCGTTTTCCTTCTGCCAGTCGGCGAAGGTCTCCAGCCGCGAATCGACTTCGCCGGTCGCTTCGTAGCCAAACTCGAACAGGTCCGAGAAAAAATATGGCTGGTAGGTAAAGGGCTCATGCGCCCCGGCCATGTTGCGCCCTGCCCATTTCCCCTGGTTGAGGGCGTGATCCCAGTGCTCGATGCGCATCGGCTGCCCGAGTGCCTGGTAAGGGAAAAAGGCATTGTCGCCGGCGGCGTAAATACCCGGCCGGGAAGCCTCGAGGTACTCGTTCACCACGATGCCGTTGCCCACTTCCAGCCCGCCGCTCCTGGCCAACTCCATCTCCGGGATAACGCCTATGCCGACGATCACGATATCCGATTCGATCGTCTCGCCCTTCTCGGTGCGGGTAATGAATTTGCTGCCGTTCTTGCTGAAAGAAACAGGCTTGTCCGACGCCAGTATCCTGACGCCCTTCGCTGCATAGCGTTGCTGCACGGCACGCCCCAGGTAGTCCGGAAGCACCCGGTCGCACAGCAGCGCGCCGGGGAAAATCATGGTGACATGCAGCTTGTTGATGTTGAGCGCAGCGGCCAGCTCCGAGCCGATGAAGCCACCGCCGACCACCACTGCGGACTTGCCCTCCGCGGCCACCCCCCGGGTGTGCAGGTAATCGTCCAGACCGCGGAAATAACAGATGCCATCGAGATCGCCGCCGGGGACAGACAGCGTCCGCGCTTTGCAGCCCGTTGCCAGCAGCAGTTTGCCGTAGCCGTAAGTCTCGCCACTGGTGGCGGTTATGGTTTTTTCAGCTGGGTCGAGCCGGGCCACTTTTGCTCCCAGCGCCAGGGTAACGGCATGTGCATCGTAGAATGCGCGGTCATGGAGGAAGATGTCCTCCAGTTTCTGTTTGCCGAGCCACAGCTTCTTGGATAGCGGCGGCCGGTCATAAGGCAGGTGATTTTCCTCGCCAGCCAGAAGTATGCTGCCCGCCGCATCAAGCTCGCGAATACCCTTCACTGCCGATGCACCCGCCAGCCCCCCGCCCACAACCACGTAATCGTAAACGCGTTTCATATTGCCTCCTTACCCTAAACAACAATACTGTCGGCCAAAAAGATTTGAGGCGGAGTTTACACCTCCCTGGCGCGGAGAGCTTCATTGGTATGTATTATTATGCAAAAGGAGCCGTTCGATCTTCACCAGAATTTGCCCGATCCATTAAAAACCCGTGACATTGTGGCATAATTGCGCGTTCTAAAACGGCAACAACATGAACGCACAAACCCTTTACGACAAACTCTGGAATGCGCACGTGGTGCGGCAGGAAGCCGATGGCACCGCGCTGATCTATATCGACCGTCATCTGGTGCATGAAGTGACCAGCCCGCAGGCATTCGAAGGATTGAAACTGGCGCACCGCAAACCGTGGCGCACTGCTTCGATCCTGGCGGTGGCCGATCACAACGTGCCGACCACCAACCGCTCGGCGGGCATCGCCGATCCCGTTTCGCGCCTGCAGGTGGAGACGCTGGACCGCAATTGCGCGGAGTTCGGCGTGACCGAATTCAGAATGGATGACGTGCGTCAGGGCATCGTGCATGTGATCGGGCCGGAGCAGGGCGCGACCCTGCCGGGCATGACGGTGGTGTGCGGCGATTCGCATACCAGCACACACGGCGCGTTCGCCGCGCTGGCGTTCGGCATCGGCACCTCCGAGGTCGAGCATGTGATGGCGACGCAATGCCTGCTGATGAAGAAATCCAAAGCCATGCAGGTGGTAGTTGATGGAGTGCTCGGCAAGGGCGTGACCGCCAAGGACATCGCGCTGGCGGTGGTCGGCAGGATTGGCACGGCGGGCGGCACCGGCTACGCGATCGAATTTGCCGGCAGCACGATACGCGGCCTGTCGATGGAAGGGCGCATGACGCTGTGCAACATGGCGATCGAGGCGGGCGCGCGCGCCGGCATGATCGCTGCGGACGACACGACGATCGATTACCTCAAGGGTCGCCCGTTCGCGCCGCAGGGTGCGGCATGGGACAAGGCTGTGGCCTACTGGCGCACATTGCACAGCGATGACGGCGCGCAGTTCGATGCGACAGTCAGGCTGGATGCCGCGCAGATCAGACCGCAAGTGACCTGGGGTACCTCGCCGGAAATGGTGGTGGCGGTGGATGGGCGCGTGCCCGATCCGGCAGCCATGACCGATCCGGTAAAACGCCATGATACCGAGCGCGCGTTGCACTACATGGGGTTGGCGGCGAACACGCCGGTTACCGAAATCAGCATCGACAAGGTGTTTATCGGTTCCTGCACCAACGCGCGCATCGAGGATTTGCGCGCCGCTGCTGCCGTCGCGAAGGGCAAGCATGTCGCGCCGAACGTGAAGCTGGCGATGGTGGTTCCGGGTTCCGGCCTGGTGAAACAGCAGGCCGAGCAAGAAGGCCTGGACAGGATATTCGTCGCGGCGGGTTTCGAGTGGCGCGATCCGGGCTGCTCGATGTGCCTGGCGATGAATGACGACCGGCTCTCGCCGGGCGAACGTTGCGCCTCAACTTCCAACCGCAACTTCGAGGGGCGGCAGGGACCGGGTGGGCGTACCCATTTGGTGAGTCCGGAAATGGCGGCAGCCGCCGCGATTGCCGGGCATTTTGTCGATGTGAGTAAAACTTAAGGGGGGCGATGATGAAAGCTGTTGCATTGTTTTTGGCGGCATTGATGTTGGTGGGTTGCAATACCGTTGAAGGTATTGGCAAAGACCTGAAACAGGGCGGCGAGAAATTGGAAAAATCGGCGAAATAATGCGCAAGTTTACTTTGCTCAACGGCTTGGTCGCACCGCTGGACCGAGCCAACGTGGATACCGATGCGATCATCCCCAAGCAGTTCCTGAAGTCGATCAAGCGTTCCGGTTTCGGCCCGAATGCGTTCGACGAATGGCGTTATCTGGATCACGGCGAGCCGGGCATGGACAAC
>JAGWMH010000349.1 GCA_028871775.1 Betaproteobacteria bacterium | reverse complement strand
GATACCTTCGAGGACATCGTGGCGCTGGTCGCGCTGTACCGCCCGGGGCCGCTGGAATCGGGCATGGTGGAGGACTTCATCAACCGCAAGCACGGGCGCGCCAAGGCGGATTATTTCCATCCCGAACTGGAAACCGCGCTGACCTCCACTTACGGCGTGATCGTGTATCAGGAACAGGTGATGCAGATCGCACAGATCATCGGCGGCTATTCGCTGGGCGCCGCAGATTTGCTGCGCCGCGCGATGGGCAAGAAGAATGCCGAAGAGATGGCGCAGCAGCGCAGCATCTTTGTGGGCGGCGCGGTCAATCGCGGCATCAACGAAAAGCTGGCGACGCACCTGTTCGACCTGATGGAGAAGTTTGCCGGCTACGGCTTCAACAAGTCGCACTCCGCCGCTTATGCGCTGGTGTCCTACCAGACTCTCTACCTCAAGGCGCACTACCCGGCGGCGTTCATGGCGGCGACGTTGTCGTCGGATATGGACAACACCGACAAGGTGCACGCCTTCTATCTCGACACACTGGCGCAGGGCGTAAACATTCTGCCGCCGGACATCAATTCGTCCGAGTACCGCTTCACGCCGATTGACGAGAAGACCGTTGCCTACGGCCTCGGTGCGATCAAGGGCACGGGCGAGGCAGCCATCAGCAATATCCTCAAGGCGCGCGAGGAGAGGCCGTTCCGTGACCTGTTCGATTTCTGCCGCCGCGTAGACAAGCGCGTGGTCAACCGCCGCGCCGTCGAGGCATTAATCCGCGGCGGGGCGTTTGACTCGATATCCGGCCATCGCCACCAACTGCTGGCTACGCTCGATGCCGCGCTGGGCAGCGCCGAGCAGCAGGCGCGCGCGGCCAACCAGAACAGCCTGTTCGGCGACGACGAAAGCACGGCCATGCCGGTGCAGCTTGCCGATGTGCCGCGCTGGCCGGTGCGCGAACAACTGCAGAACGAGAAACTCAGTCTGGGGTTTTATCTCAGCGGCCATCCCTATCAGGAGTATGCCGGGGAGCTGGCGAATTTCATCAAGACGCGTTTGTCCGACCTCAGCCCCAACCTGCTGCCGCAGCAGAACGTCAGCGGCCGCCGCGCCAGCATGGCGGTGGTGCTGGCCGGCATCGTGTCCGGCGTGCGCATCCAGCAGACGCGGCGCGGCCGCATGGGCGTGGTGACGCTGGACGACGGCAGCGCGCAATTGGAGATGACCGTGTTCAACGAAGTGTTCGAGACCAGCCGTCCGTGGATACGCGAGGACGAACTGCTGGTGGTGCGCGGCAAGGCCAGCCTCGACGAGTATTCCGGCAACATGCGCATCAGCGGCGAGGAATTGTTCGATTTCGCCTCGGCGCGTTCCACTTTCGCCAAGCACCTGGAGTTAACTGTTTCTGCGGGCAAGCATATCAGCGCGGCACGGTTGAAGGAACTGCTCACGCCCTACCGTGACGGGAAATGTCCGGTGCAGGTTCATTACCGCACTCACGATGCGGATTGCCAACTGCGCTTTGGTGAGGCGTGGCAGGTGACGTTGCATGACGACCTGGTGCGCAGCTTGCGTGACTTGTTGCAAGCGGAAAACGTGAAGGTGGTTTACGGGTAGATGGTGAGTAGTTGGATGCCAGGTTTCGATCCGCATTTCCCGGACGATCCTGTTATTACACTGCCCGGCAGCGGACGCTCACGACCTTCGGCTATCGACACGAAACGGAAGTTCAGGCTGTGTGCCACAACCGACTCCTCCT
>JAGWMH010000055.1 GCA_028871775.1 Betaproteobacteria bacterium | reverse complement strand
AACATCGAGCTGTCGCTGCACAACAAGCTCAAGCTGCTGGACGCGCTGGATGAATTCTTCAACGGCGAATTGCCGCTGCACTACCAGGACGACGCACAACTGGGCAGCGCCGAGTTGCTCGGCAACCGCGCGCAACAGGCGCAGGAACTGTTGATCGGTGTGCGCACACGCTGGCAATGGCTGAGGGACAATCTGGATAAACCCAGCTCTGAGACGTTAGTCGTTAGTTCAGAGTTAGACCCACAATCCACAACTAGCGACTACCGACTAGCGACTAGCGACTCCACCGTCTTTCATGCCCTGCAAGACCACACCATCCGCGCCTCATGGAAGCTCGAAGTGCGCGAGCCGTTGCGCCAGATTTTCAGCGGCAGCACTTATCAGCCCATACTCGACCAGTGCAACGCCATCCAGCAGGGTGTGCTGAAAAGCCGCGTGTTTGTCGCGCTGCACATGCATGCGGGCGATGGCAACGTGCATACCAACATTCCGGTGAACTCGGATGACTACGCCATGCTGCAACAGGCCAATGCTGCGGTGGACCGCATCATGCGCCTGGCGAAAGACCTGGGCGGGGTGATTTCCGGCGAGCACGGCATCGGCATCACCAAGTTCGATTTCCTCGAGCCGCAGGAGATCGCCGAATTTACTGCCTACAAGAATCGCATCGATCCCGAAGGGCGGTTCAACAAGGGCAAGCTGCTCAGCGGCGGCAATCTGGAGCGCGCCTACACGCCCAGCTTCAACCTGATGGAGCTGGAAAGCCTGATCCTGGAAAAGAGCGAGTTGATCCAGATTTCCGATTCGATCAAGGATTGCCTGCGCTGCGGCAAATGCAAACCGGTGTGCAACACACACATCCCGCGCGCCAATTTATTGTATTCGCCGCGCAACAAGATACTCGCCACCTCGCTGTTGATCGAGGCATTTTTATATGAAGAGCAGACGCGGCGCGGCATTTCCATCGCGCATTTCGATGAGTTCAACGATGTGGCGGATCACTGCACGGTGTGCCACAAATGCAAAGCTCCCTGCCCGGTGGATATCGACTTCGGCGATGTTTCCATCGCCATGCGCAATTTCCTGCGCAAACAGGGCAAGAGCAAATTCAATCCGGGCAAGGCTGCCACGATGTTTTTTCTCAACGCCACCGATCCCGCCACGATCAAGCTGGTGCGCAAGCTGATGATCGAGTGGGGCTACAAGGCGCAGCGTATCGGCTACCGGCTCGCCAAACATTTTGGCCTGTTCCACGACCAGACTGCGCACCCTCCCGCGACACTGGGACGCCCCCCCTATATTTCACCGCTTGTCCGATCGCAGGTGATCCACTTCGCCAACAAACCCATGCCCGGCATCCTGCCCAAAAAAACTTCGCGCGCGCTGCTCCATATCGAGGACAGCACCGTGGTGCCCATCATCCGCAACCCGCGCAAGGTGAATGATGATTCCGAGGCGGTATTCTACTTTCCCGGCTGCGGCTCGGAACGCCTGTTCGGGCAAATAGGCCTGGCCACACAAGCGATGCTGTACGAAATCGGCGTGATTACCGTGCTGCCGCCCGGCTACCTTTGCTGCGGCTACCCGCAGATTGCCGTCGGGCAGGAAGACCGCGGCAGCAAGATCACCATGGACAACCGTGTACTGTTCCACCGCGTAGCTAATACGCTCAATTATCTGGACATCAAGACCGTGCTGGTATCGTGCGGCACCTGCATGGATCAGCTGCTGCACTACCAGTTCGACAAGATTTTCCCCGGTTGCCGCCTGCTCGACATCCACGAGTATCTGCTGGAGAAGGGAATAAAGCTGCAAGGCGTGGAGGGAACACGCTTCATGTTCCACGATCCCTGCCATACGCCGATGAAGACCTACCAGCCGCTGAAAGTGGTAAATGAGCTGATGGGGGTACCGGTCACCCTGAATGACCGTTGCTGCGGAGAATCCGGCTCGCTGGCGATAGCGCGTCCGGACATCTCGACCCAAGTGCGATTCCGCAAGGAAGAGGAGATGCGCAAGGGTGCGGATGCGTTGCGCAACGATGGCTACACCGGAGAGGTCAAGATACTGACTTCCTGCCCGTCCTGCCTGCAGGGGCTTTCACGCTACAATGACGACTCCGGAACCACTGCGGATTATGTGGTGATCGAAATGGCCAGGCATCTGCTGGGTAAGGACTGGATGGAAAATTACGTTGCCCAGACCAATGACGGCGGCATTGAAAGGGTGTTGTTGTAAGGACTGAGGAATGAGCAAAACCCGTTGCTCTGCTTTAAGCTCAGTCCCCATTCCTCGAGCCTCAGCCCTCAATTCCCCTTGACTGGAATGCGCGCCTCGTAGAAAGTGGGTGCCTCAGATTAAACAACAACCATGCTGACCCTGCCGCTAGACCCTACCGATGATCGCGCCAATCCGGTATTCAAGGATGCCGCCGGCTGCGCGCAATGGCTGGGGCAACTGCAACTCACCAATCTGCATCTGGCACACGGCGTGTTGCGCACGCAACTGGATGAGCTCAACCGTTATCCGATGCGCGGCCTGGAGCGCCTGCATACCCTGGAGTTGCTGCGTGAAACGGTATCATCCATACAGACCGATTACGCCAGGAAGCTGTTCGCCGCGAAGCTGCCGCTGAGCACAGACGAACTCACCGTGTTCGTTTCCATCATCGGGCTGTGGCAAGGCATGGTCACCGGCTACCAGCGCTGCCTGCAAGCCTATATGGCGGGCGATGCACGGCTCGCCCAGCACGGTGCGCTGCTGTGCCAGCGCTGTCTGTTGTATAGCGGCTTGCAGATTTTCGAGCACCTGCGCACCGGCTATGAATTCGATGGCAAGTTGTGGCATCAACTGCATGAGCTGTATGCCTTCAGCGAGGAGCAGGGTTTGCAGCTTGCGGAGGTGGCAGACAGCCTCAACGGCAACACCAGGCCCACATCGTGCCGTGCCGCATATGCCAAGCTGCTGCTTGCCTGCCACGCCTACAGGGCAGAGTTGACACGCAACCAGTTGCAACTGCTGGATCGCTGGCTGACGCTATGGAGCCCAACCATTACCGTGGAGCGTAGCTACACCATGAGCAAGGGCGATGCCTCGCCGCTGGCGGTTGACCTGAGCGGCTTGCAAGGTTTGCAGCCACTGCAGCAGGTGAATCCTTCAGGCAACGTGCGCTATCTGGCGATGGTGCCGTTAAGCAAGCTGCTGCGCGTGAAAATGATCCTGTTGCAGCAGGGGCAATCACCCCAGCAACTGGAGTTGGGTGAGGGCTGCAACAGCGCAGAATGCGCCTGGTTCCTGAACTACCTGCACCAGTACTGGTGCGAAGAACGCGGCGACCGTATGCCCAAGCGCGGCGTTACGCAAAAACAAGCACAAATGTGCTACGGAATCGAAAGCTGCTTTGCGTATGTCGCTAACAAACCGTTCAAACAGCCAGACAAGGGGGCGAGTGAGAACGCCCAGCAAATCCAGGCCTTTGGCCGCGTGTTGTCCGACACCGACCGCCACGATCTGTCCGGGATGGGTTTTGCGTTGGAAACCTGGCAGATTAAAGACGAGAGTATTCTTGGCGCACGCCTGTTGCGTGAGGAAATCACGGGCATGCGCCTCGGCCCGAACCAACTCGTTGCGGTGCGCCCATCCTATGCCAATGCGTTCATGCTGGGTGCGGTGAGTTGGGTCAAAGTCGCACAGACCGGGCAATTGCATGCAGGGGTGCGCTACCTGCCTGGCTCGCCGCAAGCCATCACCATGAGTACGACCGGAATCAACCTTGCCGTATCGGACAAGTCTGTCGCGGCACTGTTGTTGCCTGCCGTTCCCGCACTAAAAACCCCGGCCAGCCTGATTGCACCACGCGATTGGTTCAAGCCCGGTCGGATAGTTGAAATTGTCCAGACGGACAAGGCAAAGCTGGATGTAAAAATGGAATTCAGCGTAGAAAAGGGTTCGGATTACGAACGGATAAGCTTCTCACAAGCTTAGTTCGCCGCCGATAATGGCAATCTCCGCTTGGCCGGGAACACAATACTGAAGATGCTGCCCTTGCCCTCCTCACTGACGATCTCCAGCCGCGCCTGATGCCGGTTTGCCACGTGTTTGACGATGGCCAGCCCCAGGCCCGTGCCGCCTGTTTCGCGTGAACGGCTGTGGTCCACGCGATAGAAACGCTCGGTCAAGCGGGGAATATGCTGTGGCGCAATGCCGAGACCGCTGTCCTGCACACTGAACACCGGCTGCCCCTCCTGTTCCTGCCAGCGCAACACGATTTCTCCGCCCTGCGGTGTATAACGGACGGCATTGGATATCAGGTTGCCGAAAGCGCTGCGCAGCTCTGCGGTATTGCCCAGTACAGCGCAGTCACTTTCCAACTCCAGCCGCAATGAATGCTGCTCCCGGTTCAACGTGTGCCATTCATGGTACAGCGCGCGCAGGAGTATAGGTACTTCCACCGTCTCCTCCTGCAGGACATTAAGCGCATTGTCCAGTTTTGACAGGGTAAGCAGATCGTCCACCAGGCGTTCCATGCGCTGTGTCTGCTCTCCCATCAGGTGCAATGCGCGGCGCGCCGTGTCATTTTCAAGGCTGGGCATGTCACGCAGCGTTTCGACAAAGCCGTTTACCACTGTCAGCGGGGTGCGTAATTCATGCGATACGTTGGCGACAAAATCGCGGCGCATGGTTTCGATGCGCTCAAAATGGGTAATGTCGCGGCTGATCAGCAACTTCTTGTTGTCGCTGTAAGGAATCAGCTTGATGGAAAGTGTCAGCCCGTCCTGGCGCACGCCGCGCAACACCAGCGGCTCGCTGAAATCATGCATGGAGAGGTACTGCACAAATTCCGGCTGGCGCGCCAGGTAAGTAATCTGCTGGCCGATGTCGCGCGCGCCATCCAGACCGAAATGTTGCTCGGCGAGCGGGTTGCACCACTCGATGTGGTCAGCCTCGTCGAGGATGACCACTCCTTCAGGCAGCGCCGAGGTAGCCTGCTCCATGTGCTGCAATGCGGAGGCGTGTTGTTCACGCTCCTTGCGGTACAGGCGCACCATCCTGTTCAACCGCGCAAAGACCTCTTCCCACAGCCCCGCGCCATCCGGCACCACACGCGCATCGGGGTCAGTCAGCCAGTGGTCGAGCAAAGCGAGCTGGTACAGATGAAAGACCATGCGCATCAGCAGAAACACGCCAAAAAACAGGGCAGCAGGCAAGGCGCCGGCAGCGGCCCACAAAAGCAGGGAGAACAGAAGCAGGGTAAGTGGAAAAATCAGCGCACGCCGCCAAAAATCAAACACGGTAAATAGTCTCTAAGGTCATGCGCAGCATTATACGGTGTGCCAGGCAGCGGACAACTAGGTATGGCAAGCTCACGATTGGGCTTGCTGAAATTTGTTGGTGATACAATCTGCACCGAACACACACGACACACCCTGCGGCAAAAGTTTGGGTAAAATCAAAAGCAGCCGGCAAAATGTTTGCACACAATGGCAGAAGGCAAAACCTTAAACCGCTATTCCACACTGATTAACACGTCAGCCACATAATCAAATCCAATGTCCGGAAATCTTTTCATCGTCAGCGCGCCCTCTGGCGCAGGCAAAACCAGCCTGGTGAACGCCTTGCTGGCCTGCAACCGGCAGATTGACGTATCGGTTTCCTACACCACGCGGCAGCCGCGCCCCGGCGAAACGGATGGCAAGGACTATCATTTCGTCAGCCGCGAGGTTTTTCTGGCCATGGCAAAAAACGGGGATTTTCTGGAAAGCGCCGAGGTATATGGCAACCTGTATGGCACTTCGCAATCCTGGATCGAGGCGGAAACTGCCAGCGGGCATGACATCCTGCTGGAAATTGACTGGCAGGGCGCCGCACAGGTGCGGCGCAAGTTCCCGGACTGCATCAGCATCTTCATCCTGCCGCCCTCGCTGCAAGCGCTGGAAGCGCGCCTGCAAGGGCGCAAGCAGGACAGCGCCGAGGTGATCGCCCAGCGCCTGCGCGCAGCGCAGGCAGACATAGCGCATGTCGCGGAGTTCGACTATGTTATTATTAACGACAAGCTGGATGAGGCATCGCGGCAACTCGAGGCCATCACCGTTGCCGCAGGACTCATCCGCGACAGGCAACTCGTTCGCCAGCGAAATTTAATCAACCAGCTGCAACACTCATCGCAATAATTGATAAGAAAGGTTCACCATGGCACGCATTACTATAGACGACTGTCTGGAACGCATTCCCAACCGCTTCGAACTCACCCTGGCTGCGGCCTACCGCGCGCGCCAGCTGGCCAACGGCGCCAGCTATCTGGTGGAAGAAAGCAAGGATAAACCCACCGTCATCGCCCTGCGCGAAATCAGCGAAGGCAAAGTGGGGCTGGAAATTCTCAACCGCGGGATGACGTGAATACCAAGCTGGGAGCCGGTAGTCTGGAGCTTGTGGCCACCCCGGTTTTGCTACGAGCTACCAGCCACCGGCTACAAGCTGCCAATGACAAATGTCCGACGCCGAAGCGCTCCTCCAGGAGTGTTCCACCTACCTGAAACCCAAGGATGTCGAGCACATCCGGCAGGCGCTCGAATTTAGCGAATCCGCACACCAGGGGCAGCTCCGCAAATCCGGCGAGCCCTACATCTCGCACCCGATTGCCGTCGCACGCATCCTCGCTCCATTGCACCTCGACGCGCAGACCATCATGGCCGCCCTGTTGCATGACGTGGTGGAAGACACCCCCATCAGCACCAATGATGTGGCAAAGGAATTCGGCAAGCCAGTGGCCGATCTGGTTGACGGCTTGAGCAAGCTCGACAGGATCGAGTTTGAAACCAAGGAGGATGCGCAGGCGGAGAATTTCCGCAAAATGCTGATGGCGATGGCGCGCGATGTGCGCGTCATCCTGATCAAGCTGGCGGATCGCCTGCACAACATGCGCACACTGGAAGCCATGTCACGCGAAAATTGCGAACGCATAGCGCGTGAGACCATGGAAATCTATGCGCCCATCGCCAACCGTCTGGGCCTCAACGCCATCTATCAGGAGCTTGAAGACCTCGGCTTCAAGCACCTGCACCCCAACCGCTACTCGGTGCTGTCAAAGGCGCTCAAGGTCGCGCGCGGCAACCGTCGCGAAGTGGTGGGCAAAATTCTGGATGCCCTGCGCCAGCGCCTGAAAGAGCATCACATCAATGCAGAGGTATATGGGCGTGAAAAACACCTGTATGGCATTTACCAGAAGATGCAGGCGAAGTCACTGGCCTTTTCGCAGGTGCTGGACATTTACGGATTCCGCGTGCTGGTGGACGATGTGCCCTCCTGTTACATGGCGCTGGGAACGCTGCATGGCCTGTACAAACCCATTCCGGGCAAGTTCAAGGACTACATCGCCATCCCCAAGGCAAACGGCTACCAGTCGCTGCATACCACGCTGTTCGGGCCATACGGCACACCCATCGAGGTGCAGATCCGCACCGTGGAAATGCACAAGATTGCCGAGGCCGGCGTCGCCTCGCACTGGCTGTACAAATCCGGACCTGTACCGATCAACGACCTGCACAAAAAGACCCACCAGTGGCTGCAAAGCTTGCTGGAGAGCCTGAGCGAAAGCGCTGATTCGGTCGAGTTTCTGGAGCACCTGAAAGTGGACCTGTTCCCGAACGAGGTGTATGTGTTCACACCGAAAGGCAAGATTCTCGCGCTGCCGCGCGGTGCAACGGCGGTGGACTTTGCCTACAGCGTGCACACCGACATCGGCAACCGGTGTGTGGCCGCCAAGGTGAATTTCGAGCTGGTACCGCTGCGCTCCGAGCTGAAGAATGGCGACCGCGTGGAAATCATCACCGCGCCGCATGCCAAGCCGAACCCGGCCTGGCTGAGCTATGTGATAACCAGCAAGGCGCGCAGCCAGATCCGCCATTTTCTAAGCACCATGCATTTTCAGGAATCCGCCGCGCTTGGTGAACGCCTGCTGCATCAGGCAGTCTCTTCGCTCGGACTGAAGCCGCAGGATATTGATGACAGCGCCCACTGGGACAAGCTGCTCAAGGACAGCGGGGCAAAATCGCGCGAAGAAATTTTGGCCGACATCGGCCTGGGTCGCCGCCTCAACATGGTCATTGCCCGCCAGCTTGCACGCATAGGGGAAGCCGGCGCGCAGGAGCACCACCCAGCCAGCGGCGTGGTCACCATTCTAGGCACGGAAGGCATGGCGGTGCAGTTCGCCAAATGCTGCCGCCCCATTCCGGGCGACCCCATCATCGGCGTCATCAAGAGCGGGCAGGGGCTGATCGTGCACACCCACGACTGCCCTTCGCTGCGCAAGGGGCGCGGCGGCATGGACAAATGGCTGGACGTGACATGGGACAAGAATATCAGCCGTCCCTTCGAAGTCAGCATCAAACTCATCGTCGCCAACCAGCGCGGCGTACTGGCGAAAGTCGCTGCCGCCATCGCCGAGGCCGAATCTAACATCGAGAACGTGCACTTCACCAATGAGGGCGACTACACCGCGCTGTATTTCACACTGCAAGTCAGCAACCGCCAGCACTTGGCCAAGGTGATGCGCGACATGCGCGGGATACCCGAAGTGGTGAGGATTACGCGGGTGAAGAGTGTGCCCGCTTGACTCCCTCTCCCTTTACGGGAGAGGGTTGGGGAGAGGGTGAAATCGTTGATTATCCCTCTCCCGAAGAATAAAAATTCCAGACCAAAACAACTTCGCCGGGGGCAGCCCGGCGGTGTTGATTTGGCAATCATGCCATATCAAACAACAACACCTCTGCCTCCCGCGCAGCACTTAACTTAACCACCGCCTCATCCTCATACATCAACCCATCTCCCGCAGAAAGCGCATATCCATTGGCTTTCAGGCTGCCGCGCGCGACGTGCAGATAGGCTTTGCGCCCGGCAGCCAGCGGATAATCCAGCGTTTCCACGCCATCCAGCCGCGCGGCAAACACGCGCGCATCCTGATGGATCAACAACGAGCCTTGCGCGTTATCCGGCGAAGCCAGCAGGCACCAGCGCCCCTGCTTTTCTTCCAGCGGAAAATTCTTCTGCTGATAGCCCGGCGTCAAGCCCTGCCGCTCCGGCATGATCCAGATTTGCAGCAGATGCACCGCCTCGTCCGGCGAAGGGTTGATCTCGCTATGCTGCACACCCGTACCAGCGCTCATCACCTGCACCTCGTCATAGCGGATGTCTTCGCCATGACCCATGCTGTCGCGGTGACGCAGCGTGCCGGACAAAATATAGGTGAGTATCTCCATGTCCCGATGTCCATGCATATCGAACCCCGCGCCGGACTGTACGATGTCCTCGTTGATCACGCGCAACGACCCGAAACGGACGTGCGTCGGATCATGATAGTCGGCAAATGAAAAGCTGTGCCAGCTTTCCAGCCACCTGTGGTGCGCATGGCCGCGCTCAGTGGATTTACGTAGGGTGATCATAGGGGAATTTATGCGACGTTCTCGCCGCACAACCTGGCAACAAACCATGTACAAGCGTACTGGTGAGGTTGCAGAAAAGCAAGCGAATCGCGCAGCAGATTTTTACTCACCACCATATCGCCGCAACAACTCCAGCATCCCCTTGGCCTTATCCAAGGTTTCCTGATACTCCGCGGCCATGTCGGAATCTGCCACGATGCCGCCGCCCGCCCAGCAGCGTATCTCGTTGTCAGAGTAAACCAGTGTGCGGATGGCGATGTTGCTGTCC
>JAGWMH010000054.1 GCA_028871775.1 Betaproteobacteria bacterium | reverse complement strand
CTGGCCAAGCGGAATATCTCATCCAGCTTGGCCGCATCGTTATTTTCCAGCGCCCGGTACAAGGCATACAGCTCGTCCGCATATTGCTTCAGCTCGCGCAGCAAGGCATCGCGGTTGGCGAGGCTGATGTCGCGCCACATCTCCGGCGAACTGGCGGCGATGCGGGTGAAATCGCGGAAGCCGCTGGCGGCAAAGGACAGCAGCAGGTCGCGGTTGTCGCGCTGCGCCAGATCGTGCACCAGCGCGAACGAAAGCAGGTGCGGCAGGTGACTCACCGCCGCGAATACCTGATCGTGCTGTTGCGGCGTCAATTCACTCACAATTGCCCCGGATGCTTCCCACGCCTTCCGCGCCTGCGCCACCGCTTCATCGGAATTTTCCGGCAGCGGCGTCAGCACCACTTTTTTGCCTTGATACAAATCGGCCTGCGCAGCGGCAGCGCCGCTTTTCTCCGCGCCGGCGATGGGATGCGCGGGAACAAACTGCGCAACTTTCGCGCCGAGATGGCGGCGAGCCGCCTCCACCACATCGCACTTGGTGCTGCCGCCGTCGGTGATGAGCGTGTGTTTGCCGAGATGCGGCGCGATGTGCGCAAAAATCTCCGCCATCTGCGCCACCGGCGTGGCGAGCAGAATCAGGTCGGCATCGTGCACTTCATGCGCCACCTCGCCACCGATGCGGTCGAGGATGTCGAGTTGCCTGGCCTGTTCAAGTGTCGCCGCGCTGCGCCCGAAACCGACCACTTCACGGACTGTTCCAGCCTTGCGCAGGGCGAGTGCAAATGAGCCGCCGATCAGGCCGACGCCGAAGATGACGATCTTTTTGAATTGTGGTTTGGACATGGGATGCCCCCTGTTTGTCGTCACACCGGCGGAAGCCGGTGGCCAGTCTGGTAAATCGCTGGATTCCGGCATGCGCCGGAATGACGGTTATTTTCCTGCTTACAGCGTGCGGCCGATTGCGCCGGCAACCGCGCCCAGCGTGCCCATCAGCTTTTTCAACTCCTGCGGGGTCAGCGCCTGATCCGCATCACACCACGCTTCGCACGGGTTGGGGTGCATCTCGACCAGCAGGCCGTCCGCGCCTGCCGCGATGGCGGCTAGCGACAATGCCGGTACCATCCATGCCTTGCCGCCCGCGTGCGAAGGGTCAACGATCACCGGCAGGTGGGTTTCTTTTTTCAGCACCGGGATTGCCGTCACGTCGAGCACATTGCGGTAGGCAGTTTCGAAGGTGCGTATGCCGCGCTCGCAGAAAATGATGTTGTGGTTGCCGCCCGCCGCGATGTATTCCGCCGACATCAGCCACTCGGAAATAGTCGCCGACATGCCGCGCTTGAGGATCACCGGTTTGTTGATGCGCCCGACTTCCTTGAGCAAATCGAAATTCTGCATATTGCGCGTGCCGATCTGGATCACGTCCACGTCGTATTCCATGAATGCATCAATCTGACGCACGTCCATCAACTCGGTCACGATGGGCAGCTTGTATGGGCTGGCCGCCTTGCGGAACATGTCCAATCCTTCCACGCCTTTGCCCTGGAAAGCGTAAGGGCTGGTGCGCGGCTTGAACGCGCCGCCGCGCATCAGGCGGCAGCCCGCCTCATGAGTGTATTGGGCCGACAAGTTCATCTGCTCTTGCGTTTCCACCGAGCACGGCCCGGCAATCACTTGAATCTGTTTGCCGCCGAGCGGGATGCCGCCGATGTCGATGACGGTGTCGGCGCGGTGCGATTCGCGCGACACGATCTTGTATTGCTTGGCGATGTGCATCGCCGATTCCACGCCGGGCAGCGAGGTGAACATTTCCTCGGTCAGGGGACGTTCGTCACCAATCGCGCCGATCACGGTGCGTTCGATGCCGCGCGAGATATTGGCTTTCAAACCCGCTGTTTCCAGCCTCTTCACCACTGCACCGATTTGCCCGTCAGTGACATCTTTCCCCATTACGATGATCATGCTGTTTCCCCCAGTACCTGCTTTAGTGCAGACAAAAATTTTTCGTTCTCTGATTCCAATCCGATGCTCACGCGCAAATAATCCGGCATGTCGTAACTGGCAACGGGCCGCACAATCACGCCGAGTTCCAGCAGGCGGCGATACATGCGCGCCGCATTCGCTATTCTGAAACTGACAAAATTCCCATACGACGTGATGAACTCCAACCCCAGCTTGCCCAGTCCCTGCGTGATCTGTCCCATGCCGCGCAGGTTGAGTTCATGAGTCTGCCTGACGAAGTCCTCGTCCCGCAATGCCGCTGTGGCGGCGGCCTGCGCCACGCTGTTGACGTTGAACGGCTGGCGCACGCGGTTCATCATGTCCGCCACCTGCGCGTTGGCAAACGCATAACCCACGCGCAAACCGGCCAAACCGTAGGCCTTGGAGAAAGTGCGCGAGATGATCAGGTTAGGAAAATCCTTGAGCCAGCTCACGCTGTCATAGCGGCATTCCACCGGCAGATATTCGTTGTATGCCTCGTCCAGCACCACCAGAACCTGCGGCGGCAGCGCACGCATAAAATCCAGCAGTTTCGGGGCACCTAGGAAGGTGCCGGTCGGGTTGTTCGGGTTGGCGATGAACATCAGCTTGGCCTGCTGTTCCACGGCAGCCTTGCGCATCGCTTCCAGATCATGGCCGAAATTTATGGCTGGCACACTGATGCCCGTGGCGCCCACCGCCTGCGTCGCCAGCGGGTACACCGCAAAGGCATGGGCCGAGTACACCGCCTTGTCACCGGGTGCGAGAAAGGCGCGCGCGGCCAGTTCCAGCATGTCGTTGGAGCCGTTGCCCAGAACGATGCGCGCGTGCTCGACACCATAGCGTTTGGACAGCGCATCCTTCAGCTCGAAACCGTTGCCGTCCGGATACAGCGCGATGGTCCTGATCGCCTCGTGCATCGCCGCCACTGCCAGCGGGCTGCAACCGAGCGGGTTCTCGTTGGAGGCCAGCTTGACGATGCCGCTGATGCCCAGCTCGCGCTCCAGCTCGGCGATCGGCTTGCCGGGCTGATAAGGCGCAATGGCGCGGATGTAGGGTGGTGCAAGTTCGGAATAATTCATCTTTCAATCAACACATATCTATTTATCATACATAGCGGCAGAAATCGTAGCGAGCGGGCCGACATTGAGGAAGCCCGGAGCACAGGCACCGGAGTGTACATAGAAGTACATGAGGATGCCGAGCACCGCGCGACCCCAATGCCGGTTCGCGCAGTAGATTTATGCGCTATGTAGCGACTGGGTACGAACCCAGCACCTTCACGAATGCAGCGACCTGTTTCAACTCGACCAATGCAGCGGCCACTTTTTTGTCGGACTGATGCCCTTCGATGTCCAGGAAAAACACGTATTCCCACAGACCGGAACGCGCCGGGCGTGATTCCAGTTTGGTCATGCTGACACCGTGCCTGGCAAGCGGCACCAGCAAATCATGCACCGCGCCCGGGCGATTCGCGGCGGACATCACCAGCGAGGTTTTGTCGCGTCCGGAATGGGCCACGTCCTGGCTGCCGATCACCAGAAAGCGTGTAGTGTTTTTGGCGTCGTCCTCGATGTTTTCCATGCACACCGACAAACCGAAATGTGCGGCCGCCTGGCTGCCTGCTATCGCCGCGCTGTCGGGCTGCTCCGCCGCGAGGCGGGCCGCTTCGGCGTTGCTGGCAACCTGAACGCGCGCCGCATGTGGCAGATTGGCATTCAGCCAGCCCTGGCACTGCCCGAAGGATTGCGGATGCGAATAAACGGTTTGAATATCACCCAGCGCGCACCCCTTGGCAAGCAGGCATTGGTGGATTGCCAGCATTACCTCGCCGCAAACCTTGAGCGGGCTTTGCAACAGCAAATCCAGCGTGCGTCCGATCGCGCCCTCGGTGGAGTTTTCCACCGGCACCATGCCGAAATTCACCGCACCGCTTTCCACCGCGCGAAACACTTCATCAATGGTCGTGCACGGCTTGCTCTGTACCGCGCTGCCAAAGCGTTTCAGTGCGGCCGCCTCGCTGAATGTGCCTTCCGGCCCGAGATAAGCCACCAACAGCGGAGCCTCCAGCGCGCGGCACTGCGACATGATTTCCGTGAACAATTGCGCCACCGCCTGCTTGCTCAACGGCCCGGTATTGTTGTTTTGCACGCGCTGCAAAATCTGCGCTTCACGTTCCGGGCGCAGCACCGCATCGTTATCTTTCAGGTGCCCGATCTGCCGAGCCAAGTCGGCGCGTTGATTGACGAGCTTCAACAACTCATCGTCAAGGCGGTCAATCTGCGCACGAAGCTGTTTTAATTTATCGCTCATTGCTAGCCGCGCTGCCGGGCAAATTCGTTCATAAAACCGACCAATGCCTGCACGCCAGCCAG
Organism: Betaproteobacteria bacterium; assembly: GCA_028871775.1. Lineage (GTDB taxonomy): Bacteria > Pseudomonadota > Gammaproteobacteria > Burkholderiales > Gallionellaceae > CAITJF01. The sequence continues at coordinate 5,391 of JAGWMH010000054.1, read as the reverse complement.
CGGCATCGCATTGTAAATCGAGGCGCGCATCCCGCCCACCGAGCGGTGCCCCTTCAATTGCAATAACCCGCGCGCATCCGCCTGTTTGAGAAAGTCACCATCCAGCGCGGCATCCTTCAGCATAAATGGCACATTCATGCGCGAGCGGTCGGGCTTGGCCACCGGGCAATTGTAAAAACCGTTGCTGGCATCAATCGCATCGTACAACAGCCTGGCCTTGGCGATGTTGGCTTGTTCCATCTGTGCGACGCCGCCGTTGCGCTTCAGCCACTGGAACACCAGCCCGGCGATGTAGATGCCATAAGTCGGCGGCGTGTTGTACATCGAGCCGTTGTCGGCATGGACCTTGTAATCCAGCATGGTAGGCGTGCCGGGCAGAACCTGGCCGAGCAGGTCGTCACGCACGATGACAACGGTCAGCCCCGCAGGCCCGATATTTTTTTGCGCCCCGGCGTAAATCAACCCGTATTTCGATACATCGATAGGGCGCGACAAAATATTGGAGGACATGTCCGCCACCAGGGGCACTGCGCCGGTTTCCGGCACCCAATTGAATTCCACCCCGCCTATGGTTTCATTCGGCGTGTAATGCAGGTAAGCAGCATTTTTATCGCGCTGCCAGGTATCGAATGCCGGGACATAGGTGCAGTTCCTGTCTGTGTTGCTCGCCACGACATTCACGGCGCCAAACTTCCGGGCCTCGCCGATCGCCTTCTTCGACCATTCGCCGGTGTTCACATAGTCCGCCGACGGCTTGCCGCGCAGCAGATTCAGGGGAATCATGGCAAATTGCAGATGCGCACCGCCCTGCAGGAACAGCACCTTGTAGCCGGATGGAATAGCCAGCAGCTCGCGCAAGTCGGCTTCTGCCGCCGCCGCGATGCTCGTGAATTCCTTGCCGCGATGCGACATCTCCATCACCGACATGCCGCTGCCGTGCCAGTCGAGCAACTCTTCCCGCGCCTGCTGCAACACTTCGCGCGGCAATACTGCCGGGCCTGCGCTGAAGTTATAGATCGTCATGCCTGTTCCCCGATGGTTGGTTTATTCGGACTCTTCTTCCGATTCGGCGATGCGGCTCAAGCCGGCCAGCTTGTCGCCCTCGCCCAGGTTGATCAGCGTGACCCCCTGCGTCGAGCGGCTCATTTCGCGGATTTCCTTGACGCGGGTGCGGATCAGCACACCGTTGGTGCCGATCAGCATGATCTCATCTTCCTGATTTACCAGTGTCGCCGCCACCACCTTGCCGTTGCGGGCGGAAGTCTGGATCGCGATCATGCCCTGCGTGCCGCGCCCGTGGCGGGTGTACTCGGTAATCGGCGTGCGCTTGCCGTAACCGTTCTCGGTCGCGGTCAGCACAGCCTGGCTCTCATCTCCCGCCACCAGCAGCGCGATCACCTGCTGTTTCGCGGCCAGCTTCATGCCGCGCACGCCGCGCGACGCGCGCCCCATGGCACGCACGTCGTTTTCGTCGAAGCGCACCGCCTTGCCGCCATCGGAGAACAGCATCACGTCATGCTTGCCGTCGGTCAGCGCCACGCCGATCAGGTAGTCGCCCTCGTCCAGATTGATGGCGATGATGCCGGCCTTGCGCGGATTGGCGTAATCAGACAGCGCGGTCTTCTTCACCGTGCCGTTAGCGGTGGCGAAAAACACGAACTGGTCGTCACTGAATTCTTTCACCGGCAGGATGGCGTTGATCTTCTCGCCCTCCTCCAGCGGCAGCAGGTTGACAATCGGCTTGCCGCGGCTGGTGCGCCCGCCCTGCGGCACGTCATATACCTTGATCCAGTACACGCGTCCGCGGCTGGAGAAGCACAGGATGTAATTGTGTGTGTTGGCGATGAACAGGTTGTCGATGAAATCGTCTTCCTTGGTGCTGGCCGCCTGCTTGCCGCGCCCGCCGCGTTTCTGCGCGCGGTATTCGTCCAGCTTCTGCGCCTTCATGTAGCCGCCGTGCGACAGCGTGACCACCACGTCCTCCGGCGCGATCAGGTCTTCCATGCTCATGTCCTGCGTGTGGGTGACAATCTCGCTGCGGCGTTTGTCGCCGTATTGCGATTTGATCGCGACCAGCTCGTCACCGATGATCTGCGTAATGCGTGCAGGCTTCGCCAGAATATCGAGCAGGTCGGTGATCGTCTCCATCACTTCGCGGTATTCGCCGACAATCTTGTCCTGCTCCAGCCCGGTCAGACGCTGCAAGCGCAGCTCCAGAATGGCTTGCGCCTGCAGGTCGGACAGCTTGTAAGCGCGCTGCTTGCCCTTGCCGACCAGGCCGAATTCAGGCAACAGGTGTTCCGGGCGCGCCGCATCGCTCACCCGGCTCAGCATGTCTTCCACCAGCGAGGAGCGCCAGGAATGCGCCATCAATTCCTGCTTGGCAATGGCCGGTGTGGCCGCCGCCTTGATCAGCGCGATAATCTCATCCACATTGGACAGCGCAACCGCCAAGCCTTCCAGGATATGGCCGCGGTCACGCGCCTTGCGCAACTCGAATATGGTGCGGCGCGTCACCACCTCGCGGCGATGGCGCAGGAAGGCGTCCAGGAATTGCTTCAGGTTGAGCAGTTGCGGACGGCCGTCGAGCAGGGCCACCATGTTCATGCCGAAGCTGTCCTGCAACTGAGTTTCCTTGTACAGCTGGTTGAGAATCACCTCGGCATTCTCGCCGCGCTTCAGCTCGATTACCGCGCGCATCCCGGACTTGTCCGATTCATCGCGGATTTCGGAGATGCCCTCGATGCGCTTGTCGCGCACCAGCTCGCCGATCTTTATCAGCAGGTTGGCCTTGTTTACCTGATAAGGCAGTTCATCAATAATGATAGATTGGCGATCACCCTTGCCCATATCCTCAAAGTGGCAGCGCGCGCGCATCACCACACGCCCGCGCCCGGTGCGGTAACCCTCCTTGATGCCCGCCGTGCCATAAATGAAGCCGGCAGTGGGGAAATCCGGCGCGGGAACAAGCTCGATCAACTGCTCGATATCCAGCTCGGGGTTTTTCAGCAGCGCCAGACAGGCATCCACCACTTCGTTCAGATTATGCGGCGGGATGTTGGTCGCCATGCCCACCGCAATACCGGAAGAACCGTTCACCAGCAGGTTGGGGAAGCGCGCCGGGAGTACCAGCGGTTCGTGCTCGGAACCGTCGTAGTTCGGCCCGAAGTCCACGGTTTCCTTGTCGAGGTCGGCAAGCAATTCGTGCGCGATGCGCGCCATGCGGATTTCGGTATAACGCATCGCCGCCGCGTTATCGCCGTCCACTGAACCGAAGTTGCCCTGCCCGTCTATCAGCGGGTAGCGCAGGCTGAAATCCTGCGCCATGCGCACGATGGTGTCGTACACCGCCGTGTCGCCGTGCGGGTGGTATTTACCGATCACGTCGCCGACGATACGCGCCGACTTCTTGTAGGCCTTGTTCCAGTCGTTGGAGAGCTCGTGCATGGCGAACAGCACGCGGCGATGCACCGGCTTGAGCCCGTCGCGCGCATCGGGCAGCGCGCGCCCGACGATGACGCTCATGGCGTAGTCGAGATACGACTTGCGCATCTCCTCTTCCAGACTGACTGGCAGGGTTTCCTTGGCGAATTGTTCCATAGATGGCGATGCCCTAATAAACGCTTAAAAACAGCCTGCAAGTTTATCATGCCGACCTTGGCCGAGACAAAACATAAATGCTTTGAGCGCCAAAACCCCTATATGCGCTGGCAGCCAAGCCTGAGTTTTGTTACATTTCGTGCCTGCTCGTCAAACAAACACACCATGACCAACGCCGATCCGCTCGAACTGGAAAAATTCAGCCAGATTGCCCACCGCTGGTGGGACCCCAACAGCGAGTTCAAGCCGCTGCATGAAATTAACCCGCTGCGCCTGGATTACATCAACCGCATCGCGCCGCTGTCCGGCAAAACCGTGCTGGATGTCGGCTGCGGCGGCGGCATCCTGGCCGAAAGCATGGCCGCGCTCGGCGCGCAGGTCACCGGTATCGACCTCGGTGACAAGGCCCTGCAGGTTGCCAAGCTGCACTTACTGGAAAGCGGGCTCAAGGTGAGTTACCGCAACATCGCCGTGGAAGACTTGGCGGCGGAACAGCCGGGATGCTACGACGTGGTTACCTGCATGGAACTGCTGGAGCATGTGCCCGACCCGGAGAGCACCGTGCAGTCCTGCGCGCAACTGGTCAAGCCCGGCGGCCATGTGTTCTTCTCCACGCTCAACCGCAACCTCAAGTCTTACCTGTTCGCGGTGATCGGGGCGGAGTATCTGCTCAAGCTGTTGCCGCGCGGAACGCACGATTACGATAAATTCATCAAGCCTTCCGAACTCGCGCAGTACTGCCGCGCCGCCGGACTGGACGTGAGCGACATCACCGGCATGAGCTACCACCCGCTCTACAAGACCTACTCGCTGGGCAAGGATACCGACGTGAACTATCTCTTTGCCTGCCGTCGTGATTAGCGCCCTCTCCCCCAGCCCCTCTCCCTCTCGCGGGAGAGGGGAGCGCGACAGCGCGGGAGAGGGTGACGCTGTAGTCAAGGCGGTGTTGTTCGATCTTGACGGCACTTTCGCGGATACCGCGCCGGACCTGGCCTCCGCACTCAACCATGTGCGCGGTCAGCGCGGCCTGCCGCCGCTGCCGCTGGAAGCCGTCCGCCCACAGGCCTCGCATGGCGCGCGCGGCCTGCTCAAACTGGGTTTCGGCATCGAACCGGATGCGCCGGATTTCGCCATCCTGCGCGAATCCTTCCTGAATTACTATGATGCCCACATCTGCGTCCACACCACATTATTCGCGGGCATGGCGCAACTGGTCGCGACGCTGGAACAGCGCAGCCTGCCGTGGGGTATAGTCACCAACAAACCGCACCGCTTCACCGTCCCGTTGATGCAGGCGCTCGGCTACGCGCAACGCGCTGCCTGCCTGATCAGCGGCGACACCTGCACACGCGCCAAGCCCTACCCTGACCCGCTACTCAAAGCAAGTGAACTGCTGGATGTCGAACCGCAGCACTGCCTGTTTCTGGGTGATGACCTGCGCGACATGGAAGCGGCACAAGCCGCCGGAATGCGCAGTATCATCGCCCGTTATGGCTACATTGATGCGCGGGCTAATCCGGATAGCTGGCATGCCGATGGCGACATAGACTCACCCCTGGCATTGTTAAACTACATTTAGCTTTCGCCCGGATGTATTCCGGTCAGTTTGCCTCAATAACTTCGATTGTTTGAACAGGTCGTTAGAAAGGCCAGTTCGGCGACGTTGCCCAGCTTGCTATCCTGTTCCGCAATGAGAAAACACTACACTCGAGTTGGGTTGCCTGGACAGTTATATTCAAAAGCTGTCATTTAATCTATTGGACAGTTCATCATGCTGCACATATCGCAATA
>JAGWMH010000053.1 GCA_028871775.1 Betaproteobacteria bacterium | reverse complement strand
TTTAATGATTCCCGCCGGGTGCCGCAATAAACATCGCGATTAGCCCTGGGCAGTTACAGCAATCTTTGTTTCTCCGCCTCTTGTTTTAACTCTTCGATCTCGGCGCGTAGCCGCTCGTATTCCTGCACTTTGTATTTGAGGAACTGCACGGTAATTCGCGCCTTCTCCTCGACCCCGCGCGGGGTAAGCAGGTAGGCGTAGGCCAGCTTGTTGTCGCTGTTGCGGAAATTGTTAATCTTGAGGCTGCCCTTTTCGACCAGCGCGTTGAGGCAGAAATTGACTTTGCCAAGACTTATGCCCAGCCGTTTCGCCAGGTCTCTTTGCGATAGTTCGGGGTTATCTTCCAGGGTCTTGAGCAGGCTGTAATGGGTGTTTTCGTCGAGCATTTATAGTGCGTTCAGTTAATGAACAGCGCGCATTACAACAGCTGCCGCCCGAACCTGTCAAGTGGAAAATGCAAGGGAATGGGGCATTGGTCCGGCACGAATTCATGTGCTGAATCTTCGACTTAACGGCATGGGCTTACGCTTGCTACGTTATGCAGAAGCCTTTTGGATACAATGTGGCGACAAATGGAAAACTCACCAAGTATCATTTTGATTAAAACATCCTCCCTGGGCGATGTGCTGCACAATCTTCCGGTCGTGGCGGATATTGGCAAGCACATTCCGGATGCGCGCATTGACTGGGTGGTGGAGGAAAGCTTTGCACCGTTGCCGATGCTGCAACCAAAGGTCAATCGGGTCATTCCCGTGGCCGTGCGCCGCTGGCGCAAGTCATGGTGGCAATCGCGCAGCGAGATGCAGGCAACCTGCCGCGACCTGCGAGCCCGCCACTATGATCTGGCGCTGGATACCCAAGGACTGCTGAAGAGCGCGCTGATTACCCGCTGCATTCCTGCTATGCGTTGCGGCTTTGACTGGAAAAGCGCACGCGAGCCGCTGGCCAGCCTGTTTTATGACCGCACTTATTCCGTTGCCAAAAACCAGCATGCGGTGGAGCGCAACAGGAAACTGGCCGGGCTGGCCTTGGGCTATACGCCACAAGGTGCGCCGGATTACGGTATACACACACCCGATCTCGTGCTGCCATGGCTGCCGGCTGAACCCTATGCCGTGCTGCTGCACGCCACCAGCCGTGACGATAAATTATGGGATGAGCAGAACTGGATTGCGCTGGGCAAACATCTAAACCAGACGGGCAAGCGCGTCGTGCTGCCTTGGGGCAATGAGCAGGAAAAGGTGCGCAGCGAACGCTTGTGCCTAGCCATCCCCGGCGCGATCTGCACCCCGCGCGTCAATCTGAGCGAGGCGGCGGCGATGCTGGGACGCGCCCATGTAGTGATAGGGGTAGATACCGGTTTGAGCCACCTCGCTGCCGCACTCGGTGTGCCGACGATTGGCATTTATACCGCCACCGATCCAGGTCTGACCGGCCTCTATGCAGGCAAGAGTGCCGTCAATCTTGGCGGAAGAAATTTACCGCCAACTATCGCTGATGTCCAAGCGACATTTAAACAGATAACCGGCCATGGCTAATCCGCGTGCCCTTTATACCGTTGGCCTGTGGTTGCTGCTGCCCTATATTTTTTTCCATCTGTTGTGGCGTGCGCGCAAGCAGCCCGAATATCTTCGGCACATACCCGAACGTTTTGGATTTTATACCATACACAGCAACAAACCAGTGATCTGGCTGCACACCGTATCGGTCGGTGAAACGCGCGCGGCAGCCAGCCTGGTGCAGCGCTTGAGGGAAACCTGGCCGGATCATCAACTGCTGCTCACGCACACCACTCCCACCGGACGCGCAGCCAGTGACCAGCTTTATGGTGGCGATGTGCTGCGCGTTTACCTGCCTTATGACTACCCGTTTGCAGTGAGGCGCTTCCTGAATCATTTTCGCCCGCGCATCGGCGTGCTGCTGGAAACCGAAATCTGGTTCAACCTGATCCATGCCTGCCACGCCGAAGAAATTCCATTGCTGTTGCTCAACGCGCGCCTGTCGGAAAAATCCGCGCAGGGTTATGCGCGGGTTGCGCGGCTGACCCGCGATGCGCTGAGAGAGCTCGCCGCCATTGCCGCGCAGACTACTGATGATGCCGCGCGGCTGACGTCCCTGGGTGCCGGCAATATACCCGTCATGGGCAATCTGAAATTCGACATCGAGCCGCCGCCAGCCATGCTGGAATTGGGGAAAGAACTGCGCAGACAATTCGGTATGGAACGCAAAGTGTTCCTTGCTGCCAGCACCCGTGAAGGCGAGGAAACCCTGCTGCTCGATGCGCTCATGCAGGTTGATATGCCGCAACTGCTCACCGTCATCGTGCCGCGCCACCCCCAACGCTTCGACGAAGTGGCAACCCTGCTCACCCGGCACGGCATTCGCTTCCAGCGCAGAAGCGCGAATCAGCCCGTTGAGCCGGATACACATGTGATGCTGGGTGACAGTATGGGGGAAATGTTTGCCTACTATGCGGCCTGCGACCTCGCCTTCATCGGCGGCAGCCTGCTGCCGTTCGGCGGACAAAACCTGATTGAAGCCTGCGCCGTGGGCAAGCCCGTGCTCATCGGCCCGCACACCTACAACTTTGCGCAAGCCAGTCAGCTTGCCGTTGCCAGCGGGGCGGCGTTGCGGGTGCAGGGTGCGAGTGGTCTTGCACAAACCTTGCAGAACCTGCTTTCCAGCCCCGTCCAGTTGGCGGAAATCGGTGATGCCGGGCTGCGGTTCGTGAACGCCAATCGCGGCTCAACCGAGCAAGCGCTGTTGCACATCAGCCAATTCATGACAAAATAGAAAACATTGAACAAGTCCAAGACCGTCATTGCGAGCGCAGCGAAGCAATCCAGAAAGTCTCAAAGATCACATAGTTCTGGATCGCCACGTCGCTTCCCGCCACGCTTCGCTCGCGGCTAACGGCTTATTCTCGCGATGACATGCTTATTCAGCGGTTTCATAGATAATTATTATGAACAAAATCCTCATCACCGGCGGCGCCGGGTTTATCGGCTCTGCCGTCATTCGCCAGTTGATCGCGGAAACCGCTGTCACGGTCATCAACGTTGACAAACTGACCTATGCCGGCAACCTGCAATCCCTGTCATCGGTTGCGGATGATCCGCGTTACCGTTTCGAGCGCGTGGACATCTGTGATGCGGCCGAAGTCGCGCGCCTGTTCCGCGAACACCAACCGGATGCGGTAATGCACCTCGCCGCGGAGTCCCACGTGGACCGCTCCATCAGCGGCCCGGCAGCATTCATCGAAACCAATATCGTCGGCACTTACACCCTGCTGGAAGCCGCGCGGGAATACTGGAGCGGGCTGCCTGCGGAACGCAAGAGCGCTTTTCGCTTCCACCACATCTCCACCGATGAGGTATATGGCAGCCTGGGCGACACCGGCTTTTTCACCGAAGATACCGCCTACCAGCCGAATTCGCCTTACTCGGCGAGCAAGGCTTCTTCGGACCATCTGGTGCGCGCATGGCATCACACCTACGGCCTGCCTGTAATCACTACCAACTGCTCCAACAATTACGGCCCTTATCAGTTTCCAGAAAAACTGATCCCGCTGGTGATCCTGAATGCGTGCAACGGCAAGCCGCTGCCCATCTACGGCAAGGGCGACCATATCCGCGACTGGCTGTATGTGGACGACCATGCACGCGCGTTGCGCCTGGTACTGGAGCAAGGGCGATTGGGGGAGACATATAATATCGGCGGCTGGAACGAGAAGACCAATCTCGAAGTCGTCCAGGCAATTTGCGCCATCCTCGATGAGCTGCACCCGCAGGGCAAGCCGCACACAGCGCTCATCACCTACGTGCAGGACAGGCCCGGCCATGACCGCCGCTACGCGATTGACGCCTCAAAGATTGCCAGCGAACTGGGCTGGAAACCGCTGGAAACCTTTGCAACCGGGCTACGCAAGACAGTGGCGTGGTATCTGGCAAACACCGCCTGGACCGACGCCGTGATCAGCGGCGAATACCAGAACTGGATCCAACAAAATTACGGCGACAGGAAAACATCATGAAAGGCATCATACTCGCTGGCGGCTCAGGCACCCGGCTCTATCCGGTGACCCATACCATTTCCAAGCAACTGCTACCGGTCTATGACAAGCCGATGATCTACTATCCGCTGTCCACGCTGATGCTGGCCGGGATACGCGATATTCTGGTGATCTCCACCCCGCAGGACACGCCGCGTTTCGAGCAGCTTCTGGGAGACGGTTCGCAGTGGGGCATGAATTTCTCCTATGCCGTACAACCCTCGCCGGACGGCCTTCCGCAGGCATTCATCATCGGCGAACAGTTTATTGGAAACGACACATGCGCACTGGTGCTGGGTGACAACATTTTTTACGGCCACAATTTTGAACAGTTGCTGCTTCCCGCAGCCGACAAGAAAAGCGGGGCGACTGTTTTCGCCTATCACGTACATGATCCTGAGCGCTATGGCGTAGTCGAGTTCAACAATACCGGGCACGCCATCAGCGTCGAGGAAAAACCCATCAAACCGAAATCCAATTATGCGGTAACCGGGTTGTATTTCTATGACAACCAGGTCATCGAAATTGCCAAGTCCATCAAACCGTCGGCCCGCGGCGAACTGGAAATCACCGCCGTGATGCAACGCTATCTGGAAATGGGCATGCTGGATGTTCAGGTCATGCGCCGGGGTCTTGCCTGGCTGGATACCGGCACGCATACGTCGTTGCTTGAGGCCTCAATGTTCATTCAAACCCTGGAGAAAAGACAGGGCTTGAAGATTTCCTGCCCCGAGGAAATCGCTTATCGCAAAGCTTACATTTCGGCGGAACAACTCAAAAAATTGGCAGCGCCTCTCGCGAAGAACGAATACGGCCAATATTTGCTGGCGCTCCTGCAGGAACCTGTTCTTTAATGAAAGTCACTGCTACTTCCATCCATGGGCCATTGCTTATTGAGCCCGAGGTGTTTAAAGATGCGCGCGGTTTCTTTTTTGAAAGCTTTAACCAGCGCAGATTCGTGCAGCTTGCCGGGGTTGCTGTCACGTTCGTGCAGGATAATCATTCCGGCTCGGTAAAGAACGCCTTGCGCGGCCTGCATTATCAAATCAAACAACCCCAAGGCAAATTGATCCGGGTTGTGGCAGGGGAAATTTTCGATGTGGCGGTCGACCTGCGCAAAAATTCCCCTACGCTGGGACAATGGGTAAGCCATCGCTTATCGGCGGAAAACAGGCTTATGTTCTGGATTCCTCCCGGCTTTGCGCATGGCTTTCTGTCGCTCGCCGACCATAGCGAGGTAATTTACAAAACCTCGGATTACTGGGCACCCGAATTCGAGCGATGCATTCTGTGGAACGACCCTGATCTGTCAATAAGCTGGCCGCTGCAGGGAGCACAACCCATCCTGTCCGAGAAAGGCCGGCAGGGAACAAGCTTCCGGGATGCCGAACTGTTTGAATGAGTACCATCCTGCTGACAGGCAAGTCCGGGCAGGTCGGACGAGAACTGCACAGAACACTGGCCACCCTGGGCAGGGTGGTTGCACCGGACAGGAACCTATTGGACTTGGCGGACCCGGATGCCATCCGAATGCAATTACGCAAAACAAACCCGGACATCATCGTCAATGCCGCAGCCTATACCGCCGTGGACCAGGCGGAATCCGAGCCCGATCTTGCCATGACGGTGAATGGCATGGCGCCCGGCGTCATGGCGGAAGAAGCGGCCCGACTGAATGCCTTGCTGGTCCATTACTCCACCGATTACGTGTTCGATGGGACCAAGCCTGCTCCCTATACCGAACAGGACACCACCAATCCGTTAAATGCATATGGGCGCAGCAAACTGATGGGGGAGCGGATGGTTTGTGCGCAGGCTTCACATTTCCTGATTTTCCGCACTGCATGGGTGTATGACGCGCAGGGCAAGAATTTCCTGAACACGATAAAGCGCATAGGCGCCGAGCGCTCCGAACTGACCATTGTGGACGACCAGATTGGCGCGCCGACCTGGAGCCGCGAGATTGCACAGGCTACGGCGCGGGCCATAGCCCTGTATCTGGCTGACACTGACCCGAAACGGATTAACGGGATCTACCACCTCACCGCACAGGGACAAACCTCATGGTTTGGTTTTGCGCAGGCCGCAGCAGAATACGGCCTGTTTGCCGGTCTTGCTCATCCTCCGGCCTTGCGCGCCATCAGCAGCGCGGAATTTCCCACCGCAGCAAAACGGCCAAGGTATTCTGTGCTGTCAAACGCCAAACTGCACAAGCAGTTTGGCATTCAATTACCGGATTGGAAGGCTTCCCTGCGGGAGTGCCTGGAAAATCAGTAGAGCGCCTGATTAACCCTGGCCAGATCATCTTCGATCAATGTTCCGGCGGCGGCTTTAAGCTTTAATTGGCTGATCAGGTAGTTGTACTCGGCCTGGTACAGATCGCGGCGGGTGGAGTAGAGCTGCTGCTGCGCATTCAGCACGTCGAGGTTGGTGCGCACCCCGACTTCCTGCCCCAGCTTGCTGGCCTCCAGCAGGCTCTCGCTGGAGGTCAGCGCCTGCTGCAGCGCCTTGACCTGGGCGATGCCGTTGACCACGCCCAGATAGGCCTGGCGCGTTTGCAGGGCGACGTTGCGGCGCGCGGTTTCCAGTTCCTCCCTGGCACGGTCGCGGTTGGCCTCGGCTTCGCGCACCCTGGACCGGGTCGCCCCGCCCTGGAACAGCGGCAGGTTGAGTTGCACACCGACCGCGGCATTGCGGCTGTCATTGCCAATTCCCAAGCTGCCGCCACCGGCAGAGTTCTCGGAATAATTGGCCACCAGGTCGAGCGTCGGGTAGTGCCCGCCGCGGTTGCGCGCCACTTCCTTTTCGGCCAGTTCCGCGGCGGCTTGCGCCACGGCCAGTTGCGAATTGTGCCGCTGCGCCTCTTCCACCCACTGGTCCATGTCGGCCGGTTGCAGCGCCTCCAGCTTGAACTGCCGGCCCAGCTGGCGCAGGTCGCCCGGCATGGCGTTGGTCAATTGCTGCAGCGTGCGCTTCTTGACCTCCAGGTTGCTCTGCGCGGCGATCTCCTGCGCATCCACCAGGTCGTAGCGCGCCTGCGCCTCGTAGGTGTCGGTGATGGTGGCGGTGCCCACCTCGAAGTTGCGCCTGGCCTGCTCCAGTTGTTCGGAAATGGCGGTCTTCTGCGCCGCGGCGAGCTGCACGCTGTCCTGCGCGATCAGCACGTCGAAATAGGCTTGCGCCACGCGCAGGATCAGGTCCTGCTCCGCGCCGTTGAACTGTGCATCGGCCTGGGCCACCTGCAATCCGGCTTCGGTATAGGCCAGCCAGCTTTGCTGGCGGAACAGCGGCTGCGTCAGGTTCACGCCGTAGCCATTGCTGTTGAAACGGCTGGTGCCGGAAGGGAAGAAGGTGGTGCCGCGATACTGGATGTTGTTGTCGTTGTAAGTGCTGTTGGCGCTCAGGCTCACGCTGGGCAGCAGCAGCGAGCGGCCCTGCGGCAGTTTCTCCTGCCCGGCCTGGTGCGTCGCGCGCGCCGCCGCGAATACCGCATCCTGCGCTTGTGCGGCATGGTAGGTTTCGAGCAGGTCGGCCGCCCCAGCCGGGAAGGCCGCGCTCAATGCCGTTAACGCGAAAAAGAACGATTTGGTGATAGTCATGGCCCGTATTGAATATTAGATAATTCTAATATTATACGCCCACGCAATTAACTTCAAGCGGGGCAGCCTTGCATCAAAATACGAAACGCTTGGGTTGCAGCACATTCTGCAACGGCGCGACGCTGGTTTCGAACAGGGTGGTGTTCTCGAATACGCCGGGCGCCGCACGGGTTATCAGTTTGGCCTGCATCGCCGGTGCATCGCCAACGATGGCAAACAGGCGGCCGCCCGGTGTCAGGCTGTTCTGGAAAGCTTCCGGCAAAATCGGCACTGAACCGGTCAGCACGATCACGTCATACGTACCAGACCAGCCCTGCGCCGCATCACCCAGCGCCAGCGTCACGTTGTCGATATGCTGCGCCGCCAGGTTCTTTTCCGCAAACGCATGCAGTTCCGGCACGATTTCCACGCTGGTCACGTGCGCCGCGAGATGGGACAACAAGGCAGTCAGATAGCCGCTGCCGCTGCCGACTTCCAGCACGCGGTCGCCACGCCCGACCAGCAACGCCTGCACTGCGCGCGCCTCCAGCTTGGGCTGCCACATGCTGGCGCCATAGCCAAGCGGGATTTCCAGGTCCATGAAGGCCATGTCCCGCCGGGCGGATGGCACGAACTGTTCTCGTTTGACTTTGGTCAGCAAATCCAGCACACGCATGTCCAGCACATCCCAAGGCCGGATCTGTTGCTCCACCATGTTAAAGCGCACCAGCTCCAAGTTCTTCATCTTATCCCGCTCCCAAGCATTATCGTTATCCTGCACGGGCAGTATAACAAGGCCATCGGTCCCGCTCAACGTTAAACTGCCAACTTGCTATTGGAGCAGCTTTACAGTACCTTTGCGCTTGCGTGGGGGTCCTTGTCAGTAGACAAGGTGAGATAGACCCTTTGAACCTGTACGGGTAATGCCGTCGTAGGGAAGCGTCCTCGATGCTCCTTACCCTATTTGGAGCAACACACACCATGAATGCCAATCCCAAATTTCTGAGCCAGGCCGCGCGCGTGGATGCCGCCGCCATTGCGCCTCTGCCCAATTCGCGCAAGGTGTATGTCGAGGGTTCGCGACCCGATATCCTCGTGCCGATGCGCGAAATTTCCCAAGCCGACACGCCCGCCGGAATGGGCGTTGAAAAGAATCCGCCGATCTATGTGTACGACTGTTCCGGCCCTTATACCGACCCGGCAGTGAAGATAGACATCCGTTCCGGCCTGTCTGCACTGCGCGATAGCTGGATTGCCGAACGCGGCGATACCGAAACGCTGGACAAGCTTTCTTCCGCTTACGGCCAGCAGCGCCTGAACGACCCCGAACTGACGGAGCTGCGCTTCAACCTCAAGCGCGCGCCGCGCCGCGCCAAGCCCGGCAGGAATGTCACGCAAATGCATTACGCCCGCCAGGGCATCATCACGCCGGAAATGGAATACATCGCGATCCGCGAGAATCAAAGACGCGAAGGGCTTTCGGAAATGCTGATGCAACAGCACCCCGGCGAGAACTTCGGCAAGGTGATGCCGAAGGAGATCACGCCGGAATTCGTGCGCGGCGAAGTGGCCGCGGGCCGCGCGATCATCCCCGCCAACATCAACCACCCCGAAGCCGAGCCGATGATCATCGGGCGCAACTTCCTGGTGAAGATCAACGCCAACATCGGCAACTCCGCCGTCACCTCCGGCGCGGCGGAGGAGGTGGAGAAGCTGGTCTGGGCGATCCGCTGGGGCGCGGACACCGTCATGGACCTCTCGACGGGCCGCAACATCCACGACACGCGCGAATGGATCCTGCGCAATTCGCCCGTCCCCATCGGCACCGTGCCGATCTACCAGGCGCTGGAAAAGGTCGGCGGCATTGCCGAGGACCTGACGTGGGAGATCTTCCGCGACACGCTGATCGAGCAGGCCGAGCAGGGCGTCGACTATTTCACCATCCACGCCGGCGTGCGCCTGCCCTACGTGCCCATGACCGCCAAGCGCGTCACCGGCATCGTCAGCCGCGGCGGCTCGATCATGGCCAAGTGGTGCCTCGCGCACCACAAGGAGAGTTTCCTCTACACCCATTTCGAGGACATCTGCGAGATCATGAAGGCCTACGACGTCGCCTTCAGCCTCGGCGACGGCCTGCGCCCGGGCTCGATCTACGACGCCAACGACGAGGCGCAGTTGAGCGAACTGCGCACGCTCGGCGAGCTGACCCAGGTCGCGTGGAAGCACGAC
>JAGWMH010000348.1 GCA_028871775.1 Betaproteobacteria bacterium | reverse complement strand
CTGCGGTAAATGCGGCGGCGATACTCATTTTTTCCGCGCCGCCGTTGCGCACGCAGTCGCAATATGCCAAGCAAATGCCGCTCATGCCGGCAAACACGGCGTGCTTGGCCACATCCTCGACCTTGATGCACAACTCGCAACTGCGCCCGTCCAGATACAGCGTGCCGACCTGGAATATCGCCTTGTCCCTGCCGGTGTAGAAATTGCGGAACGACACAAAGTTGTTCACCAGCTTGAACAAGTCGCGGTTGTAGCGCAGCAGCCTTTCCACCGAACGGGTTGCCTTTACCTCGTCCTCGACTGCCTTGTCCTGGGCAATCAGGCCATCAATTGCCGCCTTGTGCCCGCTGCCGAGAATCTCGCGTATGCGCGCGATGCCGAGCTGCTCGACACTGCTTGCCGGTTTCTCTGCCTGCCATGCTTCGAATGGCGCAAACCTGGCGCACAGCGCAGCCCAGTCTTGCGCGTTCAAGCTTTTCTTGTTGCCCAGCAACGGTATCACCACCTGCTCGCGCAGGGCGTCCAGCCTGTCTTGCCAGGCGGGATTGATGCCGGAAGCCAATGGCAGCGGTTTGTCCGCTTCTATCGTCGCCAGCGGGAAATTGGCCACTTCCTCGCTCTGCGCCGACAGGTCTTGCGCGGCGAGTTGCTGGTAATCCTCGGCGGAACGGCTCAGCGGCACGGCTGCGCGGGCGTCGTATGCCGCCAGCTGGCAGCGGGTGAAATAGTCACTGACCTTGTCCTTGACGGCATGAAAAACTTCCGCCGCTGCTTGGGTTTTTTCGCCCAGCAACAGGATGGCCGCATCGCTTTCGCCTTTGGTTTGCCAGTCTGAATACGCAGCGGCCTCGGCAAAAAATTTGCCGGCGATATCCTGATTGATGCCGATCTCACCGCTCAAATCCGCCGCCGAACCGTCGCACTTGATGATGTCTTCAACGGTTGCGCGCAACCCGGCATCGCGAATCTTTCCTGCGCAAATTATCCCGTCGCCATTGAATTCCAGGCCGGCCACAAACCTCTCGATGTCGGCCATATCCGCCAGAGATATCTCTGTCGCATCGGCCTTGCCCAGGCTTTTCAGGATATGCCGTGCGGAAGCCAGCACCTGCCTGCCCTCTTCGCTGCTGTCGTCCAGGTCAGTCAAAGCCAAGATATCCGAACCTTCGACCAGCAGATCGGCGTTCTTCAGCAGCTTGCCCGCCCATGCGATGGCCGTCAGCACCTCGTTGGCGCGCACATGCCCATCCGCATCGCCGTCGATCAGGTCGAGCGTCCTGGCATCGAACTCGATGCCGCGCGTCGGGCAGCTCAGGGCCACCCACAGTTTCTGATCCAGTTCCTTCAGGGCCAGCAGATCCGCGCCGCTATCCAGCTGCACCTGATCAAAACCGCCGGCGCGAAAAAAATTCCAGGTGTGCGAAGAAGCCATGTAACCTCCCTGCCGTGCTCGAACTATATAAGAAGCTGTTTCAAAATGTAGCGAGCGCAGCCAGTTTGGGTGCGTCCGGAGCGCAGGAACCGGAATGTACTCGTAGTACATGAGGATTCCGAGCACCGCGCAAACCCAAAATGACAAGCGCAGTAATTTTTAAACAGCTTCTAAAGGTGGAATTATGCCAATAGATTCTATGGTTCAAGTCAAGCTTTTCGTAAGGCGTCCAGGATCAAATTCGGTTTTGTAGGTGTACATCGACCAAGCGGTGCGTGCAATGCGCCGGGCCAGGATGACGATGACCGCAGTACTGGATAATCCCTTTGCTCGAT
>JAGWMH010000347.1 GCA_028871775.1 Betaproteobacteria bacterium | reverse complement strand
TGGTAGGAGTGGCCGAAGTCCCCCGGATTCCATTGCATTTCATCCGGGCTTGCCCGTAACGTTCTTCAACGCCCTGTCAGCCGCCTTCTTCCATCGCCATTTCAAGCTCCAGCCAGCTTTCCTCCAGCTCGGCCACCTTGGCTTCCAGGCTCGCATGCCGGGTGTTCAGCTGGCTGATCTTGTCGCGGTCGGTGCCGGCATAGGTGGCCGGGTCGGCCAGTTGCCGGTTGACTGCGGCGAGTTCCGCCTGAGCGGTTGCCAGCGCGGTTTCGAGCTTGCCCTGCTTCGATTGTAGCGCTTTTCTATTCGGTTTTGGCGCATGTTCACGGCGCGGTTTTTCCGGCTGGGGCAGGGCTGCGGCTGCACTTGAGCGGCGGGTTTCGATCCAGCTCTTGTAGTCTTCCAGATCGCCATCGAACAGCCTGACTGCGCCATCCGCCACCAGCCACAATTCGTCGGCCACGGCGCGAATCAGGCTGCGGTCGTGGGACACCAGCACCACCGCGCCGGTGTATTCCTCAAGAGCAAGCGTGAGGGCATCGCGCATGTCGAGGTCGAGATGGTTGGTGGGTTCGTCGAGCAACAGCAGGTGCGGCTTCTGCCAAGCCAGCAGGGCGAGCGCCAGACGGCTCTTTTCGCCGCCCGAGAAGCTTGCCACCGGTCGGTCTTCGCTGTCCCCGCCAAGGCCGAAACGGCCGAGGAAAGTGCGCAGCGCCAAGGTCGTTTCCCTGGGGGCCAGCCGCTCCATGTGTTGCAGCGGCGTCGCCGTGCTGTTCAGGTTTTCCAGCTGGTGCTGGGCGAAGTAGCCGATGCGGATGTCGGGTGTGATTTCCAGTTTGCCCCGGGTCGGTTTGAGTTCACCCACCAGCAGTTTGATCAGCGTGGATTTGCCTGCGCCGTTCGGCCCGAGCAGGGCGATGCGCGCGCCTGTGCGCAGCACCAGTTCAATATTCTGGAACAGTATCTTGTCGCCATAGCCGAAACCCATTCCATCGGCGCGCAGCAGCAGATCGGGGCTGCGTTCCGGTGCTTCGATCTCCAGCTCGAAATAGCCGTCCGCGACATGGGCCGGAGCGATGCGCGTCAGTCGCTCCAGCGCCTTGATGCGGCTCTGTGCCTGCTTGGCCTTGGTTGCCTTGGCGCGAAAGCGGCGCACGAAATCTTCCAGGTGCGCGATCTTCGCCTGCTGTGTCTGGAACGCCTGATTCTGCTGGGCGATGCGCTCGGCGCGGGCGCGCTCGAAATCATCGTAGTCGCCGGTGTAGCTGTCGATGGTCTGGTCGTGGATATGGGCGATGCGGTTGACGCAGGCGTTGAGGAATTCGCGGTCGTGCGAGACCAGAATCAGGCTGCCGGGGTAGCGCGCCAGATACTGTTCGAGCCAGAGGATGGCTTCGAGGTCGAGGTGGTTGGTGGGCTCGTCCAGCAACAGCAGATCGGCCCTGTGCATCAGCGCGCGCGCCAGGTTCAGGCGCATGCGCCAGCCGCCGGAAAAGCTGGCGACCGGGCGCTCCAGCGCGTCGTTGGCGAAGCCCAGCCCGTTCAACAGTTGCGCGGCACGCGCACGGGCGACGTAGCCATTGATGGCTTCGTAGCGGTGCTGGGCGTCGAACCAGGCCGGATCATGCTGTTCCCGCGCCAGCGTTTTTTCCAGCAGGCGCAACTCGGCGTCGCCATCGAGCACGAATTCCAGCGCGGGCTGGTCGGAGTTGGCGATTTCCTGCTCGACAAAAGCGATGGTCTTGCCGGATTGCATGGCGATCTCGCC
>JAGWMH010000052.1 GCA_028871775.1 Betaproteobacteria bacterium | reverse complement strand
GCCAGAAAAGATTTGTGTTCATCATCATTGCCATCGTTGCATTGGGCGCTGCCGTGCTGCTGGTGTTATTTGCGCTGAAGAACAACGTCAGCCTGTATTTCACCCCGACCCAGGTCTATAACAAGGAGGCACCGCAGGGCCGCAACTTCCGCATCGGCGGGCTGGTGGAACCCGGCAGCCTCAAGCGCCAGAGCAATGACCTGACGGTGCATTTCACCATCACCGACAACACGCGCAGCATGCCGGTGATATACAAGGGCATCCTGCCGGACCTGTTCAAGGAAGGCAAAGGCGTGGTGGCGCAGGGCAAGATTGAGGCCGACAACCTGTTCCATGCCGAGGAAGTGCTGGCCAAGCATGACGAAAACTACATGCCGCCCGAGGCCAAGGATGCGCTGGACAAGGCTGCCAAGGCCAAATCCGCATCAGGCGATGCCGCTTCAGCCGTTGCCGCACCCGACAAGCAAGCTTATTGAGGCGAACCCACAAGACTATGCTGAACACGGCGGATACCGATAGCTTGCAGAGCCTGAAGGAAAAAGCCCTGCCCCCTCGTCGCTGAGTTGAAAATAATAAATAATTTGATATGACCCTCTTCTGGATAATTTGTGCGCTGCTGCTGGCAGTCGCGTTGCTGTTTGTTGTGCTGCCGCTGTGGCGCGGCATGGGGAAAGACAACCAGGTGCAGCGCGATGCCGCCAACCTGGAAATCTTTCGCGACCAGATTGCCGAGATGGATGCCGACTTGCGCAACGGCCTGCTCACGCCGGAATTGTATGAGCAGGGCAAAGATGAATTGCAGGCGCGTTTGCTGGAAGAGGTAACAGCCCCGGAAGGAAACGGCAATCTTGCGCGGCGCAATCCCCACAGGGCGATGGCGATCGGGCTGGCTGTACTGCTGTCGCTCGCGGCGGTTGGTCTGTATTGGAAGACAGGCAACCGCGATGCTTTGCTGCCCCAGGCTGAGGGCAACAGGGCGGATGGCTTTGGAACGGTACGCTCGGAAACCGCACTCAAGGAGCTGCAAGACAAACTGGCGAAAAATCCGCAGGACGCGGATAGCCTGCTGGTTCTGGCACGCTCCTATTTGGAACTGGAACGCTACGCGGACTCCGCCAAGGCATATGACAAGCTGACCCAGTTGGTGCCAAACGAAGCGCAGCTGTGGGCGGAATTCGCCGATGCGCTGGCGATGGCGAGCGGGCAGAGCCTGGCGGGTCAACCCACTTTATTGCTGGACAAGGCACTGAAGCTCGACCCGAATAACCTCAAGGCGCTTGCCCTGTCCGGTTCGGCGGCAATGGGGCGCGGCGATTACCCCGCCGCCATACGTTATTGGGAAGACGTGCTCAAGCAGGTGCCCAAGGGTTCCGAAGACGCGAAAATGATAGCGTCCGGCATCCAGCAGGCGCGCGATTTTATGGCACAAAGCAAGAGCGGCAAGCCCATGACCGCACAGCCCGCACCAGGGGCTGAGGAGAAAAAACCTGCAGCCGCAGGCAGCGAACGCATCACCGGCACAGTTACCTTGAGTGCCGCACTGGAGGGTAAAGCCAGGCCGAATGACATGCTGTTCGTGCTGGCACGCGCGGCGGAAGGGCCCAAGGCGCCGCTTGCGGTGGTGCGTGTGCAGGTGAAGGATCTGCCCTTGCAGTTCACACTGGACGACAGCATGGCGATGTCGCCGCAAGCGAAGTTGTCGAATTTCGACAAAGTGGTGGTGATTGCCCGCATATCCAGGTCCGGTGAGGCGTTTCCTCAACCCGGTGATTTGCAGGGGGTGAGCGCCGTTCTCAAGCCCGGCAGCAGCGGCGTGAAAATCAGCATAGACAGCATAGTGAAGTAGCGTAGTGCCTGCTGCACTGCCTTTATGTGTGGCGGCTCAGCTCATTCCGATCCGTCATTGACGGAAAAGCTTACGGCATCACTTCCACGTACTCATAGACCGGGCACTCGAGTATCTCTTCCTTCACGGAGGGTGATTGGCGGCCATACCAGGCTGCTACGTCGTATTTGTCTATCGTCCTGCCGAGGAACCTGACCAGATCGCAGATAGGCTCGGTGATGTTGGTGCGGAACAGGATATTTTTCTGGGTGTAGGCCACGTGCAGGTTTTTCAGGCAGTTCTGCCGGCAGTAGCTGAAAGCTTCGCAGTTATGGCACGGCATGTCCCTGGTGCTTTTCATCATGTTTTCGCCGAGCGTGTTGGTGGTGATGTCTCCGCAGCGCAGGCTGTCGTCATGGGTCAGGTCCGGGCACGGGTAGATGCCCCCGTCCGGCGTGATATTCAACAGGTGCGTGGCGGCGCGGCACTGCGTTTGCCCGTTGTAGGTTTCGATGGCGCGGTGGGGGAACAGCTTGTTGCGCACGATGCCCATGACTGGGATTAACGGGAAAAATTTTTCCGAGGTGAAGAACAGGTTCACCAATTCTTCCAGCACTGCTTTTTTCTGCCTTACCTGATCCGGGGAATAGAACCCCTGCGCCTGCACGAACTGCCAGTAAATGTAATCGAACGTGGAGGCCAGTTCCTGGAAATCCTCGACCAGAATGTTGCTGTCGCTCCAGGTCATGCGCGCGGTAATGGTCCCGCCAGCAAAAGGGCGCATGGCTTCGACCGCTTCCCGGACCTGGCTGTAAACCCCTTCCCCGCGGTAGGTGTCGGTAGCCAGTTCGCCGCCGTCCACGGAGATCAGGACATTCGACAGCTTGCCCAGCACTTCCCTGGATACGTTGTCCATCAGGGTGCCGTTGGTCTGCAACTGGAATCGGGCAAGAGGCAGCGCTTCGATGACTTCCTCTATGAAGCCTGGATTCAATGTGGGTTCGCCGCCATAAAAGGTGACGACGATTTCCTTTTTCGGGGCATGCGTGTTGATGAAAGTCTTCAAATCCTCGATCGAATAAGTCACGTCACCCTGTGTGCCGAGCGCACCTCCGTCGGCTTCAGTGCAATAGGTGCACCGCAAGTTGCATTTCAGAGTGGTGAACAGATTCAGTTCGACGCGGTCCCCAACAATCATATAATCACTTCTGGTTTTCTGTGGTAGTTAACGCTATTGCCGGGCACATTTCCGGATAAGTTTTTCATCAAGATTACCGCGGTTGCAGCAAATGAAATTATACGGCATGACATGAAAAAAACCAGACCAAAAAGATAGAGAACTGCCTTGAAGATATCGTCCCCACAGCCGGAAGCACGGCATCAGCCATCCGGATTGAATACCCGGTTCAATGGAGACCAGTTGGCGTTTGCGGATTATGTGGCGCTTAATCAGGGCATGCTGTGCAAAGCCCGCGCCAAACTGGGCGCCGTCGGCCTGGAAAAAATAGTCGAAGGCAACGCACCGTTCGAACTGAAGCCGCTGGCTGGCGCTGCGGCTGGGCATAACAACACCTGTCGGCGCGGCGTGCTGCTCACGCACGGCCTGACCGACTCCCCCTATTTCATGCGCCATCTGGCTGCATTTTTTCAGGAGAACGGCTTTCGTGTCATGGCCGTGTTGTTGCCCGGTCACGGCACACAGCCCGGAGATTTGCTTGATGTGAGCTGGCATGAATGGGCCAAGGCGGTAGCTTATGGCACCGACAGGCTGGCCGAAGAAGTTGACGAAGTTTATCTGGCCGGGTTCTCCGCCGGAGGCGCGCTGAGCATTTACCAGAGCTTGCGCGATGACCGCGTGCGCGGCCTGTTTTTGTTTTCTCCCGCGCTCGAAATTACGGCGCGCGCGGCCCGGGCGAATCTGCACAAGCTGTATAGCTGGCTGGTGCCGTCAGCGAAGTGGGTAGCCATCAGGCCGGATAAGAGCCTCTACAAGTATGAGTCGCTTCCCAAAAATGCCGTCGCCCAGATGTACGCGCTGACAAAGAAGCTGGGCTCGTTGTTGCAGGAACATGAAATAGGCATCCCGGTGTTTGCCGCAGCCAGCCAGGACGACACCACCGCCAACACACCGGCCACCCTGGAGTTCATGGCACATGCACATTACCCCTCCAACAGGCTGGTGCTGTACACCACCGACACGGAAAAACTCCCGCCCGGCATTCCGGCGGAAAAACTGGAGCTGGTGAATAGCGTGGTGCCCGGGCAGAAAATATTAAGCTCCGCACACACGGCCATCGTGCTGCCTGCCGATGACATGCACTGTGGCGCGGCGGGGGAGTACGTCAATTGCGCGCATTATTATCCCGGCGACATGGAAAAATATGCCGCCTGCATCAAACATCCCGACCAAGCCTTGCAAGGAGAGTTCACCGAACAAAACCTTAAAGCCGGCATCTTGCGGCGTTTGATGTACAACCCGAATTTTGCGGCGCTTAAAGTTTCCATGAAGCGGTTCATCGACAATTTGCCGTGATCTAAAAATCAGTCAGCCATAGAGAACACAGAGGACACAGAGAAAAAATAATTGGATGCCATAAATATTGGCTTTATCCATCAGTTGAGCCGGTCGTTTCTCTCAGTCAAGCCGTGCAGCGGCTGTTCGCAAAAACGTGTGGAACCTGCTTTATCTCTGTGTCCTCTGTGGCTTGAATTGCAGTTATTGGGGTGATTGCAATCTTAAAGTTTTGATTGTAGCGCCGCACGCCTCCCGCGCCTGACATTCACCCCGGCCAGGATCGCCAACCCCGCGACAAAATAACTGCCGGTAATCAACATAGCCAGGCGATGGTCACCTTGTGATATCCAGCTTACTGCTCCGTAAGTCAGCGGCCCCAATATCGACGAAAGCTTGACCGCCAGCCCCCATAGCCCGAAAAATTCGGCACGCCGCGTGGCCGGGCTCAGCAGCCCCACCAGCGCCCGCCCGGCGGATTGGCTGGAGCCCATGCATATCCCCGCGAGGTTTGCCGCGGCCCAGAACAACGTCGGGCCTTGTGCGGCCCATGCCAGGCCGATCATGGCGATCCAGCCGATCAGCGTCAACGCGATGGTGGGGATATGGCCGATGCGATCCTGCAGGTGGCCGAACAGAAAAGCGCCGATGGCGGCGGTGATGTTGACCACGAAAATCAGCAGAAGGGTCTGTTGCGTAGTGAAGTGCATCGCCTGCTGCGCATAGATGGCGGCGAGCGTAATCACCGCCTGGATGCCCGCCTGGTAAAACACGGTGCAGATGAGAAAGCGCCGCAGGTCGCGGTAATTTCTTGCGTGCTTGAGAGTTTGTCCGAGCCGGGCAAAAGATTCCTGCATCAGGTTCAGCCCCCGCAGATGGGGCTGCGGCACGGCGCGTTCCTTGAGGAACAGGAAGGTAGGCAGGCTGGAAATCGCGAACAGCACAGCGGTAATCAGCATGGTCACCGGCACGAAACCCGCAGCCTGTTGTCCCTGTCCCTGCGCCCAGGACACATAAGCGAGGCAGGCGCCCAGGCTCACCAGCCCGCCGACATAACCTAGGCTCCATCCCCATCCCGACACCTTGCCTAGCGAGCGCCCGCGCGCCAGTTCCGGCAGAAAGGCTGCCACCAGATTCTCGCCGCTGCCGTAAAAGAAATTGGAAAACACGATCAGCACAATGGCGAGCCACAGGCTGCCCGGCCCGGCCAGTGCAAGCAGCGCGGTGAAAATCACGCAGCCGATGGTGGTCAGCGCGAGCAGTTTTTTCTTGGCGGCATACGCATCCGCATAAGCCCCGATCACCGGCGCGGTGAACATGATTGCGGCGTAGGAAACCGCCAGCGCAGTCGTCCAGGCGAACGTTGCCCACGGCTGGTTGCCCGCCACCACCGAGACGAAATAGGCATTGAAAATGGCGGTGATGACCACCGTGGTGTAGCCGGAGTTGGCGAAGTCGTACATGGCCCACGCCCAGACTTCGCGGGGTGTGACGGTTCGGGCAAGGGAAGGGCGCATTTTTTCTTGACTGCCGTGGACAGATGGGGGGATATTGTTGACCATTACTGTTGTCGATGTAAAACGGCATGCGTGGCAAGAAGCGGCTTTCCTTGGACAGGCAAGCGAGGGAGTGCATGATAAACGCTATGAATGACATCTCCGGCACATTGCTGGCGACCATCCGGCAGCTCGCAGCCGAACTGCACGCGCGCCCCGAAGCAGCCATCCCGGTAACGCTGGACAGTTCACTGGAGCGCGACCTGGGCTTCGACAGCCTCGGGCGGGTGGAGCTGCTCACGCGCCTCGAGCAGGTCTTCGGGGTCAGCCTGCCGGAACAGGTATTCGCCACCGCCGAAACACCGCGCGATCTGCTGCAGGCGGTGCTGGCCGCCGCCCCAGCCGTGGCGCCGTCGGCAGACATGCAGAGAGTCGAAGCCCCGGTCTGGGTGCAGGCCGAACCGTCGGATGCACTCACGTTGCCGGAAGCCCTGGATTGGCATGTGCGCGCCCATCCGGAGCGGACGCACATTACGTTGCAGGATGCGGAGGGCAACGAAACCGCACTGACCTATGCCGCGCTGCGCGACGGCGCGGAACAAATCGCGGCGGGGCTGCTGGAGCGCGAATTGCAGCCCGGCCAGTCGGTGGCGATCATGCTGCCCACCAGCCGCGAATATTTCTGCTGCTTCCTCGGCGTGCTGCTGGCGGGCGGTGTGCCCGTGCCGATCTATCCGCCTGCCCGTCCCTCGCAGATCGAGGATCACCTGCGGCGGCATGCGGGCATCCTCTCCAATGCGCTCGCCACCATGCTGATTACGGTGGCCGAGGCAAAGCCCGTGGCGCGGCTGCTTCAGGCGCAGGTGGAATCATTGCGCATGGTGGCCACGGCGGCCGAGCTAACCAATGCCGGGCGCGCGCCAGGCATTCCGCTCAAGCCCGAGAACATCGCGTTGCTCCAGTACACCTCCGGCAGCACCGGCAACCCCAAGGGCACCGTGCTGACCCATGCCAACCTCCTGGCCAACATCCGCGCCATGGGCAAGGCGGCGCAGGTCACTTCCACGGACGTATTCGTCAGCTGGCTGCCGCTGTACCACGACATGGGCCTGATCGGCGCATGGCTGGGCAGCCTGTACTACGCCTTCCCGCTGGTGGTGATGTCGCCGCTCAGTTTTCTGTCGCGCCCGGAGCGCTGGCTGTGGGCGATCCACAAGCATCGCGGCACCCTTTCCGCCTCCCCCAATTTCGGCTACGAACTGTGCCTGCGCAAAATTCCGGACACCGCTCTCGCAGGGCTCGATCTGTCGAGCTGGCGCATGGCCTTCAACGGCGCCGAACCGGTCAGCCCGGAAACCATCACGCATTTCGCGCAACGTTTCGGCCGCTGCGGCCTGCACCCGCAGGCGATTGCGCCGGTATACGGGCTGGCCGAATGTTCGGTGGGGCTGGCGTTCCCGCCGCCGGGACGCGGCCCGCTGATCGACCGCATCCGGCGCGATCGCTTCATGCGCACCGGCCATGCCGAACTGGCTGGTAGCAACGAGAAAGATGCATTGCGCATCCCGGCATGCGGCCGGCCGCTTCCCGGCCACGAGATCAGGATCGTGGATGCTACCGGCCGCGAGCTGGGCGAGCGCGTCGAAGGGCATCTCGAATTCAAGGGGCCGTCCGCCACCGGCGGCTACTTCCGCAACCCAGAACAGACGCGCCTGCTGTTCCACGGCGAGTGGCTGGACTCCGGCGATTTCGCCTATCAGGCCGAGGGCGATATCTACCTGACCGGGCGCTCGAAGGACATCATCATCCGCGCCGGGCGCAACATCTACCCCTACGAACTCGAGGAAGCCGTGGGCGATATCCCCGGCATCCGCAAGGGGTGCGTTGCGGTGTTCGGCAGCCCGGACCCCGCCACCGGCACCGAGCGCCTGATAGTGCTGGCCGAGACACGCGAGACCTCACCCGCGCAACTGGAAGCCCTGCGCGGCCGGATCAATGCGCTGACCTTGGACATGCTGGGAATAGCGGCGGACAACATCGTGCTGGCGCCGATCCACAGCGTGCTCAAGACATCGAGCGGCAAGATACGCCGTGCGGCCTGCCGCGAATTGTTCGAGAAAGGGGCAGCGCCGACGCGCGCGGTATGGTGGCAAGTCGCCCGCCTGGCGTGGGCTGGAACATTGCCGCAGATGCGCCGCGGCATCCGGGTGGTATCCGATGTTTTATTCGCCGCCTACACATGGGCGCTGTTCTGGCTGCTCGCGCCCGTGACCTGGCTGGCCGTCGCGCTGCTGCCTCGCCCCGCGTGGGGCTGGGCGGCGAGCCACGCGATTGCGCGGCTGTACGCGCGCCTGTGCGCAACGCCGCTCGTGGTGCGCGGCCTGGAAAACCTGTCGCCCGAAGCACCCTGCGTGGTGGTGTCCAACCATGCCAGCTATCTGGATGGCATCGTGCTCGTTGCCGTGCTGCCGGGCGAGTTTAGCAGCACCGGATATTTCAGTTTCGTGGCCAAGCGCGAACTGCTGGACAGCTTCGTGTCGCGCACCTACCTGCAGCGCATCGGATCGGATTTCGTCGAGCGTTTCGAATCGCAGCGCAGCCTGGAAGATGTGAAGCAGGTCGCACTTTCCCTGCAATCCGGGCGCAGCCCGATATTCTTTCCGGAAGGCACATTCACCCGCATCCACGGCCTGATGCCATTCCGCATGGGCGCCTTCGTGGTCGCCGCCGAGGCGGGTGCGCCCGTCGTGCCGTTGACCATACGCGGCACCCGCTCCATCCTGCGCGACGGCCACTGGTTCCCGCGCCGCGGCATTATCACCGTCACGATAGGCAAGCCGATTGCGCCGGAAGGGAAAGGCTGGGCCGCAGCCATACAGTTGCGCAACAAGGCCCGCGCGGAAATTTCGTGCCGGTGTGGAGAACCCGATCTTGCGCCGGGAGCGATGGAGGAGCAGGCAGAGGTTTAGTGCTGACCGCCTGATATGTGCAGTTCCGGTCATTCAGTCGTTATCAAATTTCACCCGCACTCAAAATGACTAGGCCGAAATATATAGGCATTTCGGTATATGCCTATCATGCGCTTTTGCTGTTAGATTACGGCTCTGTAGAAATATGCAGCTCTCGAAATTGGGCTCGTAACAAGGTGCATTTGTCGGGTTCAATATTCACAATCAAGGTGCGCTAAAAATATGCTTCCAATTGATATGAACCAAATTTTTATAAAGCCGAACAGAATAGCCACCTGTCCTGATAAAAGATTAGCTCTTTTATTGGGGGCTACTTCACGTTGGGCGTCATACTCGGCACGTCATACGCTTTAGACAATGGAATTGATGTCGAATGATTGAGTACCGCGAAAACCAGCCACTTGAGCCTGTCGAAATTGCTCGCGTCTTCGAGGCATCGGGCATTAGCAGACCAACGAAAGATATTCCGCGCATCGCGCAAATGTTTGCAAACGCAAACGTTGTCATTTCAGCATGGGACGGAGCTCGCTTAATTGGCGTAAGTCGGGCGCTGACGGACTACAGCTATTGCTGTTACCTCTCCGATCTTGCAGTTGATGCCGCCTATCAGAAGCATGGCATCGGCCGGGAGCTAATTCGACGTACCCAGTCTATTATTGGAGACGAAGTATCCCTTATCCTGATGTCCGCGCCCAGTGCGATGGCCTATTACCCAAAGGTCGGTTTTGCGTTGGCAGACAACGCCTATATCATTCGGCGGAAGCGTTAATGACGCCCAACCCTACATTAGAGTGGGACTGCGCAAAAGCGCGTAGCCCCTCAATTTTACGTTAGACCCCGCAATGAACATTCGTCGTCTCGCGCCGTCCGATGCTGATGCCTTCCACGCTCTGCGTTTGGCGGCGTTACAGAACGAACCATCGGCCTTCGGATCGAGCTACGAAGAAGAGAAAGACTTTCCTCGTATAACCGTTGAGTCGCGCCTTGTCGAAAACACGGATCGCGGAGTATTCGGAGCATTCGAAGGGGATAAACTCATTGGCCTCGTCGCCCTCGGCCGCGAGAGCAGGATCAAGCTCGCGCACAAGGCGATGATCTGGGGAATGTATGTTTCGCCG
>JAGWMH010000346.1 GCA_028871775.1 Betaproteobacteria bacterium | reverse complement strand
CCGGTTACCGGGGATAACGTGGTGGCGTGCCCGGGGACTTCGACTTGCCGCCTCGGCATTACCTCCAGCCCGGTGATCGCGCCGCAATTGTCCGGCGGCAGGGCCGATTTGCGCATCCGCGTGTCGGGCTGCCACAACGGCTGTGCACAGCCGGAAACCGGCGACATCGGCATTTACGGGGAAGGTAAGCGCATGCACGGCAAACTGGTGCCGCACTACCAGATGTATTTTGGCGGCAGCGGCACGGCAGGCGGCGCGCTGGCGCTGAAAGGCCCGGCGGTGCCGGCGGCGCGTGCGGAACAGGCGATTGCACGGGTGGAGCAGGCCTATCAGGACAGCGGCGCAGAAAGTTTCTTTGCCTGGGCGCGCTCGCAGCAGCCGGATTCTTTCAAGCAGTTGCTGGCGGACATCATCGAAGTGAAGGCCGGGGATGTCGAGGATGTCATGCGCGACCACGGCGATAGCAGCGATTTCCGCGTGCTGAATCTGGGCGGCGGCGAATGCGCGGGCGCATCGCAGGTGTTGATCGGCGCGAACTTTTTCGAAGCCGCCCACGAACGCGAATACCGCAACGCACTGGTGTTTCAGCGCAAGTACGACGAGGCGGCGCAGTGCAATGAAGCGATCTTGCGGCTGCTCGGCTCGGGTGTGGCGCAGCTGCTGGGCGGGGTTCGTCAGGACGATTTGAGCAAGCTTGCCGGCCAGTTATGGCAACTGGCCCCCGGCGCGGTTGCCGACGAGTTTACCAAGGCTGCCGCTGCACTGGCGAATAATACGGGCGAGATCAGCAACGAACAGCTTGCGCCGATCAGTGCGGCGGTGGATGGCTGGACGGTGAAAGTGGCGGCATTCGTGATGGAAAAGGATACACACCTTGATTTGGCTGAAGCATCTGCCGGTTTGCTGGTATAGGAGGTGGGCATGGATCTGCAACAAAAGATTGACCAGGTGGTTGCCGTATTGCAGCAGGCGGTAAGCGATTTCTCCCCGGTTTGTTTTGCCAACAGCCTGGGCGCGGAAGACATGGTGCTGACCGACCTGATTGCCAAACACCACATGGACATCGAAATGTTCAGCCTGGACACCGGGCGCCTGCCGCAGGCAACCTACGACCTGATGCAGGAGGTGCGCAAGCGTTACGGGATACCGCTGAAAATCTATTTTCCAGACTGCACGCAGGTCGAAGAATATGTGGCGCAGCATGGCGTGAATGGTTTTTATGACAGTGTGGAATTGCGCAAGCGCTGCTGCTTTGTGCGCAAGGTCGAACCGTTGCGCCGCGCGCTGCGGGGCAAGGGAGCGTGGATTACCGGGTTGCGCCGCGACCAGGCGGTCACGCGCGGCAGCATGGAGGTGTCGTCGTTTGATGCCGATCATGGTTTGCAGAAGTTCAACCCGCTGCTGGACTGGACGAATAAAGACGTGTGGGCCTATATCAGGCAGAATGACGTGCCATACAACAAGCTGCATGACCAGTTCTACCCCAGCCTCGGCTGCGCGCCCTGCACCCGTTCCGTAACCGCGGGCGAAGACATTCGCGCCGGCAGATGGTGGTGGGAAAATCCGGAGGACAAGGAATGCGGCCTGCATGCAGCAAGCCGCATTCTGAAACGAGCGTAGCTCGTTTGCCCTGTGGATTTCGGCGAAGTTTCGTAGGTCGGGTTAGCGTAGCGTAACCCGACAATTCGCCACGTCGAGTTACGGCCTGCGGCCTAACCCGACCTACATGAATGATTCGATATCTGAAAAAATGAAAGAAAATCGAAAATGACAGCACAC
>JAGWMH010000345.1 GCA_028871775.1 Betaproteobacteria bacterium | reverse complement strand
ATAACTTGCTGTATGATTAGTAAAAACAGGAGGGGGTAGGGGCAACATGAAAATACTGTTGGTGGACGATCATGCGCTATTCCGCGAAGGTATGCATTACATCGTCAGCCAGTTGGGCGAACAGGTTGATATTCTGGATGCCGGCTGTTTTTCGGAAGCCATGACCATAGCGGGAAACAATCCTGACCTTGACCTTGTCATGCTCGATCTGAAAATGCCGGACAGTGAGGGTGTGGGCTCGGTCAATCTATTTCATTCGCGCTATCCGCGCATCCCGATAGTGGTGGTAAGCGGCACCGACTACCGCGGCGACATCGAGAGCGCGATGAACAGCGGTGCGATGGGCTTTATTTCCAAGGCGTCGGCCAGCAAGGATATGGTTCAAGCCTTGCGTGTGGTGCTGGACGGCGGCATTTACCTGCCTCCGCAATTGTTGCTGCAGGCCGTTGCCAGAGTGGAAGGTGGCCGGAAGGATGGGCGCAGCTGGCGTGTCAATAGATTCGGCCTGACCGCGCGCCAGATGGAAGTGCTGCAACATCTTGCCCATGGCATGTCGAATAAAGGCATTGCCCTGGCAACCGGTTTGGCGGAAGGCACGGTCAAGGTCCATGTCGCTGCGATATACCAGGCCTTGAAAGTGGGCAACCGGAACGAAGCAACACGTGCGGCGCTGAAACTGGGTTTGGTTGAGGACAGGAAAGGGGGAAGCATGAAAGCATACCCCCCCGTGCAGGATACGGCATACCAGTGAGCGGTGCGGCTGACAAATCTTCCCCGTTGCCGGGCCGGCTGGCGGCGTTGCTGCGCGAATCGCGCTGGCTGCTGCTGCTCGCCGCGGCGCTGTACCTGATCCTGATCCTGTACGGCTATGACCGCGACGACCCCGCCTGGTCGCATAGCGCCAGCGGCGCGGTGCCGCACAACCCGGGCGGTTTGTTTGGCGCATGGCTGGCGGATGTGCTGCTGTATGTGTTCGGCTTTTCCGCATGGTGGTGGGCGGCGTTCCTGATACAACGCGTGTGGGCAGGCTACCGCGACATCTCCCCCGACAGTTTGTTCGACCGCCGCGCCCTGTGGGTGGCACTGCTCGGTTTCTCCGTGCTGCTGTTGGCCAGCAGTTCACTGGAAGCGCTGCGGCTGCATAGCCTGAAAGCCGTGCTGCCGTTTGCACCCGGCGGCATGCTCGGGGCGGTGCTGGGCGATGCGCTGGCGCGGCTGCTCGGCTTTACCGGTTCCACCCTGATCCTGCTGGCACTGATCGCCGCCGGGTTCAGCCTGTTCAGCGGGCTGTCGTGGCTGCGTTTCACCGACTGGCTGGGCGCGGCTATCGAGTCGGCTTATTTCGGGGTGAAGAATACCTGGCAGACCTGGCAGGACAGGCGCATCGGCGCACAGGCATTGAGCGAGCGCCTGGCGGTGGTGGAAGAAGAAAAAAAACGCGTGGAAGACCACCAGCCCATTCACATCGAGCAGGCGGTGCTGGAAGTAAAACAATCCGCGCGCGTGGTGGAAGAGAAACAGGTTCCGCTGTTTGCCGACATGCCCGATTCGCCGTTGCCGCCGCTGCATTTGCTGGACCAGCCGGCGCATGAAGTCGAGGTGCTTTCCGCCGATACGCTGGAATTCACCTCGCGCCTGATCGAGCGCAAGCTCAAGGATTTCGGCGTGGAGGTGAAGGTGGTGGCGGCTTATCCGGGGCCGGTCATCACGCGCTACGAGATCGAGCCTGCCGTCGGCGTGAAGGGCAGCCAGATCACCAACCTGGTGAAGGACCTGGCGCGT
>JAGWMH010000344.1 GCA_028871775.1 Betaproteobacteria bacterium | reverse complement strand
TTCCCCTCTCTCCAACTCTCTCCCGCTTGCGAGAGAGAGGGCGATCGTCCCCTCCCCCGCTCGCGGGGGAGGGTTAGGGAGAGGGCTCGCGTAACCCAACAAACCCAATCTTCAACACCGCCGGATTTTCATTACATCAATGCCGGCATTAATGTTGGGTTACGGTGCAACAAACCGCAGCTAACCCAACCTACACGCCTTATCCTTTAATACAAATCAGCGGCACCACACGCGCCACCTTGCGCGCCAGTCCGGCATGGTCGGACGCATCGACCACTTCGCTGACATCCTTGTACGCGCCCGGCGCTTCTTCGGCAACCCCGCGCATCGAGGGGCTTCGGATCAGGATGCCGCGCCCGGCGAGATCGTCGACCACGTTGCGCCCGCTCCAGTTGCGCAGCGCCTGATGGCGGCTCATCGCGCGCCCCGCGCCGTGGCAGGCGGAGCCGTAGGCGAGCTGCATGCCCCGCTCTGTTCCGGCAAGAATGTAGGAGGATGTGCCCATGCTGCCGCCGATCAGCACCGGCTGCCCGGCATTTTTCAATTCGCGCGGCAGATCGGGATGCCCCGGCCCGAAGGCGCGCGTGGCACCCTTGCGGTGGACGTGGAGTTTTTTCATGCGCCCGTCCACCCTGTGTTCCTCCACCTTGCAGGTATTGTGCGACACGTCATACAGCAGCGGCAAGCGCGCGTGCGGCAGCACTTCCGAGAACACGTGGCGCGTGAGGTGGGTGAGGATCTGGCGGTTGGCCAGCGCGCAATTGATCCCTGCGCGCATCGCGCCGAGATATTCCTGGCCGAGCGGCGAATCGATCGGCACGCAGGCCAGTTCGCGGTCGGGCAGCTCGATGCCGTAACCGGGAGCGGCGATCACCATGCGCTTGAGGAATTCGGTGCCGATCTGGTGGCCGAGCCCGCGCGAACCGCAATGGATGCTGACCACGATGTCGCCCTGCTCCACGCCGAACGCCGCGGCGATCTCCGGCGCATACACCTCGGTCACCTGCTGGATCTCGAGGTAATGGTTGCCGGAGCCGAGCGTGCCCATCTCGTCGCGCTGGCGCTTCTTGGCCTGGTCGGAAACCTGCGCCGGGTCGGCGCCGCGCATACAGCCGCCTTCCTCGATGCGCTCCAGGTCGGCTGCCGTGCCGAAGCCGCGCTCCACCGCCCAGCGCGCGCCGCCGCGCAGCATCGCATCCATCTCCGCGCCTTTCAGCCGGATCGCGCCGGTGCTGCCCATGCCCGCCGGGATGGTGTTGTACAACGCATCCGCGAGCCGCACCTTGACCGCTTCGATGTCTCCGATGCGCAGGCCGGTGTGCAGGGTGCGCACACCGCAGGAAATGTCGAAGCCCACCCCGCCCGCCGACACCACGCCGCCCACGCCGGCATCGAACGCCGCCACGCCGCCGATGGGAAAGCCGTAACCCCAGTGGGCGTCCGGCATCGCAAAGGATGCCTTGACGATGCCCGGCAGCATGGCCACATTGGTGACCTGCTCGTACACCTTGGCATCCATCTCGCGCATCAGCGCCTCGCTGGCAAAAATTACGCCGGGCACGCGCATCTTGCCGAACGGCTTGATGTGCCATTCGAAGTCCGATTCACGTTCAAACAGCGCGAGGTCCATGGTGTTCTTCCACTTTCAGTTACAGCTACTGCAGTGTCTCGTAAATAGCTTTACCCATAGCCGTTCGTTGAGCCTGTCGAAGGCCATTCATGCTTCGACAAGCTCAGCACGAACGGATTAAGTCGGCATTTGCTTAAAATGCTAAACGTCCACGATGCAC
>JAGWMH010000343.1 GCA_028871775.1 Betaproteobacteria bacterium | reverse complement strand
ACAATATCGCGCAGGAATTTCAGAAGATCGTGGACGAGTATGTGGCGAGGAAGTATGTGAGGCGTGAGAAGTGAAATGTGAAATGTGATGCCCACCCGGCGCTATTGCGCCACCCTCCCTGCCGGGAAGGTTACGTTTCACCTTTCACTTTTTACGATTTTTAAATTATGAGCAACGAAACTCTACAAGCCGTGCGCGGCATGAACGACATCCTGCCGGACGAGGCGGGGCTTTGGCTGTGGTTCGAGGACGTGGTGCGGGAGTGGCTGGAAAGCTACGGCTACCGCAATATCCGCATGCCGCTGCTGGAACCGACGGCGCTGTTCAAGCGCGCCATCGGCGAGGTGACCGACATCGTCGAGAAGGAGATGTACAGCTTCGAGGACAGCCTCAACGGCGACCACCTGACGCTGCGCCCGGAAGGCACGGCTTCCTGCGTGCGCGCCGCGCTGCAGCACAACCTGCTGTACAATGCGCCGCAGCGTTTGTACTACGGCGGGGCGATGTTCCGCCACGAGCGCCCGCAGAAGGGGCGCTACCGCCAGTTCCACCAGTTCGGCGTGGAAGCGCTGGGCTTCGTCGGCCCGGACATCGACGCCGAGATGATCCTGATGTGCGCGCGGCTGTGGAAGAAGCTCAGCATCCGCGACGTGACGCTGCAACTCAACACGCTGGGCGATGCGGCATCGCGCCAGCGCCACCGTGAGAAGCTGATCGCGTATTTCGGGCGGCACAGCGGCGATCTGGATGCCGACGCGGCGCGGCGCTTGCACAGCAATCCTTTGCGCATCCTCGACAGCAAGAACCCGGCGATGCAGACGCTGATCGAGGGCGCGCCCAGGCTGATGGACGAGCTGGACGACGAGGCACTGAAGCACTTCGCGGCGGTGCAGGAAATCCTGCGGCGGCACGAGGTCGCATTCGAGATCAACACGCGGCTGGTGCGCGGGCTGGATTACTACAACCGCACCGTGTTCGAGTGGGTCACCACGCGCCTCGGCGCGCAGGGCACTCTCTGCGCGGGCGGGCGTTTCGATGGCCTGATCGAACAGATCGGCGGCAAGCCCGCGCCGGCGTGCGGTTTCGCCATGGGCATCGAACGTCTGCTGGCGCTGTTGCAGGAAGGCGGCATGAATTGTCCACCGCAGGAACTGGATGTATATCTGGTGCACCAGGGAGAGCTGGCCGATGCCATGGCGAGCGGAGTGGCCGAGCAGCTGCGCGATGCGGGGCTGCGCGTGCTGCTGCATTGCGGCGGCGGCAGTTTCAAGTCGCAGATGAAAAAGGCGGATGCCAGCAACGCGGCTTGTGCGGTCATCATCGGTGACGATGAGGCGCGCGCCGGACAGGCCACCCTCAAGCCGCTGCGCGGCGGTGAGCAAGTGTGTGTAGCGCTCGGCGAGTTGCCGGGCAGAATTAATGAACTGATTAAATAAGGAAAGAAAATGGCGACACTCGATTTGCATGAACAGGAACAGGTAGATGCGCTCAAGGCGTGGTGGAAAGACAACGGCAAATGGCTGCTGATGACGCTGGCGCTGGCGCTGGGCGGTTTCACCGCGGTGCAGGGCTGGCAATCATACAAGTCCAACCAGGCGCTTGAGGCCTCTACGCTGTTTGCCCAACTGCTGAAGCAGGTTGAAAGCGGGGATCCCAAGCGCGTCAATGATGCGGCGGCGTCAGTGATCGAAAATTACGGCTCCACCGCCTACGCGCCGCGTGCCTCGTTGCTGGCGGCACAGGTTAACAGCCTGACCAAAGATCCGGCACGCGCCAAGACGCAACTGCAGTGGGTAATCA
>JAGWMH010000051.1 GCA_028871775.1 Betaproteobacteria bacterium | reverse complement strand
CGCGAGAAGCAGGCGCGATGAAATTTCTGTTCTGGCTGCTGGGGCTGTTCGCGCTGGCCGTGGCGCTGACGCTGGCCGCGCATAATCCCGGCTTTGTACTGCTGGTGTATCCGCCCTACCGCATGGAAATGTCACTCTCGCTGTTTGTGGTGGCGCTGCTGGTGCTGTTCGTGCTCGGTTATCTGATGCTGCGTCTGCTGTTCGCCGCGTTGAATCTGCCGGTTTATGTGCGCCAGTACCGCGCCGAACGCGCCAGGTCCAGGGGACGCTCGGCGATGATGGAGGCGCTGGGCGCATTTTTCGAGGGGCGCTACGCGGCGGCGGAAAAGGCGGCGGTGCGCGCGATGGAGCTGGGCGAGAGCTCCGGCATCAATCCCATCATCGCGGCGCGCGCCGCACACGAGCTGCGCGAATTCGACAAGCGCGATACCTATCTGGACGCAGCCAAGGGCAAGACCATAGGCGAAGACACCATGCGCCTGATGGCTACCACCAAATTCAATCTCGACCAGCACCAGCCGCAGTCCGCGCTGAACTCGCTGAGGACATTGCACGAGGCGGGGGTAAAAGGTCATGTCGGTGCGCTGCAGCTGGAACTCAGGGCGCAGCAGCAGGCGGGCAACTGGGATGCGGTGCTGGATGTCGTCAGCCAGCTGGAAAAACGCGACGCGATAGATGCCACTGTTGCCACGCAGATGCGCCAGCAGGCCTGGCTGGAAAAAATCCGCACACGGTCGCAGGATGCATCGGCGCTGCTGGCCGTGTGGAAAAGCATACCCGGCGAATTCAGGCAGCGCAGCAAAATCGCCGCCGCTGCCGCGCGCGCCTTCATGCAACTGGGCGATTGCCGCAATGCGCAACAGATACTGACCGGCAGCCTGGACGCGCAATGGGATAGCGAACCGGTCGCGCTATACGGTGATTGCCAATCCGGTGATGTGGTGGCACAAATCGAACAAGCCGAGAAGTGGCTCACTCAGCACAAGGACGATGCCGGGTTGCTGCTTGCACTCGGCAAGCTGTGCTTGTACCAGAAGCTGTGGGGCAAGGCGCAAAACTATCTGGACGCCAGCATCAGCATATCTCCCAGCCGCGCGGCCTACACCGCGTTAGGGCAGCTGGCGGAAAAGTTGCAGAAACCGGACGAGGCGTTCAGGTATTTCCAGAAGGCGATGGGATTGTGAAGATAGGGCAAACACGGAACAAGTGCAGGCCGGGCTTCACCCGCAAGGGGTAGGCCGTGGTTGCACCACAGGCAGGCAATCCACTACGCAGCAAGCTGCGTGTGGAATTGACACTAAAACCGCTAAGAACAAAGTCAGGCAATCCGTAACCAGCCAAAGGCTGGACGGAATTGACACAGCGGCAACAACCACGCATTGCCCGAGGCGCTGTCGATAATGCCGTATACCTGCATTACTGAATGTCGCATAAGTGCCTTGAAACATTCAGTTCACGAGTGGTGGGTGCGCGTCTGGCGTTGTTCCGCGAGCGCGGTTATCATCCACCAAATTAAGGAATACTGATTTTGAAAAGCCACATCTGGCAGGAGGGCTCAAATGCAGGAGAGGCGGAAATACCCGAGAATAAGCGTTGACTTGCCGGCTACGGTTCGGCTTTCCCATCATCATACCCTGGCAGTGAAAATGATCGAACTATCCCTGGAGGGAGTGAGGTTCCTGTGTCCGATGGCACCGGAAATCAATTCCGAGGTGGAGCTTCGCTTCACCCTCCCATCCAAACACACGCACGAACTCAGGCTCATGGCCAATGTCAGGCATCTGTTTGAGGTGCATGCCACGCCCGGCACACCCCCTGATTACCGGTATGCGGCAGGGGTGAATTTTATGAACCTCCGGGAGAATGAACGGCTGATATTGGATACGTTCTTGATGAAATGATGCGTGCCAACAGTATGCTAGGCCGAGCTTCCGTTGCTCACCGCGATGAGTTGCTTCAGCTTGTTCTTCGCCGCGCCGCTGGCGATGATTTCCCCGGCTTTCTTCACGCCCTCTGCCAATGAGGCGGCCAATCCAGCCACATAGATCGCCGCTCCGGCATTGAGACACGCAACATCGCGTGCGGCGCCCGGCTGGTTATCCAGCACGGCGAGCAGCATGGCCTTCGCCTCGTCCGCATTGGTGACCTGGATGGCATTCAGCGGTGCGGGCGTCAGGCCGAACTGAGCGGGCTGCACCGTGTACTCGCTGACCTTGCCGCCTTTCAGTTCGGCGATGAAGGTGGGGGCGCTGATGGATATTTCATCCATGCCATCCGTGCCGTGCACCACCAGCACGTGGCGGCTGCCCAGTTGCCGCAGCACCTGCGCCAGCTGGACGGTGAGGTCTTTGCGGAACACTCCGATTACCTGATTCGCGGCACCCGCCGGGTTGGTGAGCGGTCCCAGCATGTTGAACAGCGTGCGCACGCCGAGTTCGCGCCGCACCGGCGCGGCGTATTTCATCGCGCTGTGATGGTTGGGCGCGAACATGAAGCCGACGCCGATGCTGTCCACGCAGTGCGCGACCTGTTCCGGAGTGAGGTTCACGTTGACCCCGAGCTTCTCCAGCACGTCGGCGCTGCCGCAGGTGCTGGAGACCGAGCGCCCGCCGTGCTTGGCGACGTGCGCCCCGGCTGCCGCCGCAACCAGCGCGGCTGCGGTGGAGATGTTGAAGGTTTGCGCGCCGTCGCCGCCGGTGCCGCAGGTGTCGATCAGGTGTTCTATGTTTTTTACGCCAACCTTGCTAGAAAGTTTGCGCATCACTTCCGCCGCCGCCGCAATTTCCTCCACCGTTTCGCCCTTCATGCGCAGCGCGGTCAGCACCGCCGCGATCTGCGCGGTGGTGAACTGCCCGCTCATGATGCACTGCATCAGCTCGCGCATCTCGGCGAACGGCAGGTCGTGGCGTTCGATCAGGTGGGTGAGGGTTTGCGAGTAGTTCATTGGGAACGCCCCTCAAGAAAATTTTTCAGCAGTTCGTGGCCGTGTTCGGTGAGGATGGATTCCGGATGGAACTGCACTCCTTCCACCGCCTGTGCCTTGTGGCGCACGCCCATGATCTCGCCGTCCTCGGTCCACGCGGTGATCTCCAGGCAGTCGGGCAACGTTTCGCGCTCGATCACCAGCGAGTGGTAGCGCGTGGCGGTGAACGGGCTGGGCAGGCCGCGGAACACGCTGGTGTTGTTGTGGAAGATGGGCGAAGTCTTGCCGTGCATCAGCTGCTTGGCGTGGATGATGCGTCCGCCGAATGCCTGGCCGATGCTCTGGTGGCCGAGGCATACGCCGAGGATGGGGATGCGCCCGGCGAAGCGCTTGATGGCGGGCACCGAAATGCCCGCTTCGTTGGGCGTACAGGGCCCCGGCGAGATCACGATATGCTGCGGTTGCAGCGCTTCGATCTGCTCCAGCGTAATCTCGTCGTTGCGATGCACCGCCACTTCCTCGCCCAGCTCGGCAAAATACTGCACCAGGTTGTAGGTGAAGGAGTCGTAGTTGTCGATCATCAAAAGCATGTTTGTCCGTATTCCTTATTCCACGACGGCTGTATAAGCACGGTAATTTTATCCTGTTCTGGAACATCTCTAAAGAACATATATTGCGCACGTCATTGCAAGAAAGCCTTTAGCTGCGAGCGAAGCGTGGCAGGAAGCGCGGCAATCCAGAGGTTTTGGCAGCGTGATGCATGGCTGGATTGCCACGGCCCTGCGGGCCTCGCAATGACAATGCTCGGGGCTGTTCGTTAATGGATTGTTCCGAATAAAAGCAGGGCGAGTCTAACGGCTTAATCCTTGGCTGTCATCTGGCAAACAACAAGACCACCAGCTGGATTTAACCAGCCGCAGGGGAGCCAGAATTCACAGCCATCAATCCACCAAACAGTATGCGTTGCCCACTACGCCAACGCCGCCATAATGATTTACAATTGGCGCTGTTTCTAAGAACAATTTGAATCCATGCTACTCTGGTTTGTTATTGCCTATTGGGTCATTTCAGTTGGGATCGGCCTGTACGCAGCCACCCGTGTCCATAACACCAAGGATTTCGCCATCGCCGGACGGCACTTGCCGTTCTACATGGTCACCGCAACCGTGTTCGCCACCTGGTTCGGCTCGGAAACGGTTCTCGGTATCCCCGCCACGTTTCTCAAGGAAGGCCTGCATGGCGTAGTAGCCGATCCGTTTGGCTCCTCCATGTGCCTGATCCTGGTCGGCCTGTTTTTTGCGGCGCCGCTTTACCGCATGAACCTGCTGACTATCGGCGATTTCTACAGGAAAAGATTTGGCCGCAGCGTTGAAATGCTGACCACGATTGCCATCGTCATTTCCTATCTCGGATGGGTGGGTGCGCAGATCACCGCCCTCGGTCTGGTGTTCAACGTGGTATCCGGCGGCGAGATCAGCAAGCTTGCCGGGATGTGGATCGGCTCCAGCACCATCCTGATCTATACTTTCTTTGGCGGCATGTGGGCTGTGGCCGTCACCGATTTCATCCAGATGATCATCATCGTCATCGGCATGCTCTACATCGGCGGTTCCGTCAGCGGCATGGTGGGCGGCGTGGGCGTGGTGGTGGACCATGCGATGCAGGCCGGCAAGTTCGAGTTCTGGCCTGCCCTTGACCTCAAGGAGGTCATCGCCTTCGCTGCCGCCTGGGTCACCATGATGTTCGGTTCAATACCCCAGCAGGATGTGTTCCAGCGGGTGCAGTCGTCGAAGACCGAGAAAAT
This sequence comes from Betaproteobacteria bacterium, assembly GCA_028871775.1. Taxonomy (GTDB): domain Bacteria; phylum Pseudomonadota; class Gammaproteobacteria; order Burkholderiales; family Gallionellaceae; genus CAITJF01. The sequence goes on along the minus strand of JAGWMH010000051.1, from coordinate 5,357 downwards.
CGCCATCTGGGGGTCGGTGCTGGGCGGCAGCCTTTATTTTTTGTTTGCTTTCGTGCCGATGTTCCTGGCCTATTCGGCGACGCTGATTGATCCGAAAATGGTGAGCGACCTGATCGACACCGATCCTCAGCTGATCCTGCCCAACCTGGTGATGAAGCACGCGCCGCTGTTCGCCCAAGTGATGTTCTTCGGCGCGCTGCTTTCCGCCATCAAGAGCTGCGCCTCGGCGACGCTGCTGGCGCCTTCGGTGACATTCAGTGAAAACATCCTCAAGCCGATGCTGGGGCACAGGCTGTCCGACCGCAGGATGCTGCATACCATGCGCGGCGTGACGGTGGTGTTCACCATCCTGATCACACTTTACGCGATGAATTCGAAGGCCAGCATTTTCAAGATGGTCGAGAACGCTTACCAGATAACATTGGTCATGGCCTTCGTGCCGATGGTGGCGGGCGTCTACTGGAAGCGCTCCACCACGCAGGGCGCGCTGGCGGCAATTTTCTGCGGCCTTTCGGTGTGGCTCTCCATCCTGATCTTCGGGCCGGAAGACCCCTTCGTTCCGGCGCATTTTGCCGGGATGATCGCCAGCATTATCGGCATGATAGTCGGCTCTCTCTTGCCCAGCATAGTGCGCAAGCCGCTGCCGGAGGAACCGGAACACGCCCAGCTTCATCACCAGGCGGCAAGCCATACCGGGCATGTAGCCGAACACCCGCACCACCATCCGCCGCACCACAGCGGGCATTAGCGGCAGCATTAATTGCTGCGCTTGCCAGCAACGTGCGCTAACAGCGGCAATCCGCCAGCCGCCTCTGCTTCATTCGATGTTCTGGATTTGTTCGCGCATCTGTTCGATCAGGAGTTTCATCTCCATGGAAGCGCGCGATACTTCGGCATCCACCGATTTCGAGCCCAGTGTATTGGCTTCGCGGTTCAGTTCCTGCATCAGGAAATCCAGCCGTTTGCCCACCGTTCCGCCCTGTCCCAGGATGCGCTTCATTTCCGCCAGATGGGTTTGCAGGCGCGACAGCTCTTCGTCCACGTCAACCTTGCTGGCGAACAGGGAAATTTCCTGCCGCAGGCGTTCGTCGTCGGCGTTCTGCATCGCCTCGCGCAGGCGTGCGGCCAGTTTTTCTTCATAAGCCGCAATGGCGGCCGGGATGCGCGGTGCGACAGTAACGCACAAGGCTTCGATTTGCACCACGCGTTGCAGCAGGAACGATTTTAGCTTGTCACCTTCACGCCCGCGCGCCGCCGCGAATTCACGCAATGCCTGTTGCAGCAATTCCAGCACCGTGGCGCGCAATGCATCGGCTGTCAGAGTGGCGCTTTCAAGCATGCCGTTCCAATGCAGCACGTCGGCCACGCTCAAGCTGCGCGCTTCAGGCAAGGCGGTTTGCACCTCGTCACTCCATTGCGCCAGTTGCCGCAGCAGAACCTGATTGAGCCGTGCCGGGTTTTGTTCGGACTGCCGTGCGGCGAACACGATGCGGCATTCCACCTTGCCGCGCGTCAGCTGCGTGGCGATGGCTTCGCGCAGCACGGGCTCCAGTGTGCGCAGCTCGTCCGGCATGCGCAACTGCAGGTCGAGGTAGCGATGATTGACTGCACGGAGTTCCAGCGCGAGTGAACCGGCATCAAGTTCCGCGGCAGCTGCGGCAAAGCCGGTCATGCTGTAGATCATTGCGCCTCCCAAAAAATTGTGCTGAATGCTGTGCATTATATTACGATTGGGTTTTGTTTCCGGCCATGATTGCGCTCCCGGCGCCATAACAGATGAAATTTGCCGTTTACCAGGCCAGCAGCATCGGCGGCCGCAAATACAATCAGGACCGCGTGGCCTACGCCTACAGCGAAAATGCGCTGCTGCTGGTGCTGGCCGACGGCATGGGCGGGCACCTGCATGGCGAAATTGCGGCGCAGATTGCCATCCAGACGTTCATGCAGTCTTTTGCGCAAGCTGCGCAACCGCACGTTCCGGAACCGGAGGAGTACCTGCGCAATATCATGCGAAGCGCGCATGAGGCTATTACTCAATATGCCCACGCCCAGCACCTCGGCGGCAATCCGGGCACTACCTGTGTGGCGGCGCTGATGCAGGATGGGCAGGCGTGCTGGGCGCATGCAGGTGATTCGCGCTGCTACCTGCTGCGCGGCGGCAAAATGGTCGCCGTGACGCGCGACCACTCGGCGGTGCAACAGTGGGCCGACTGGGGCCTCATCAAGCATGAGGAAATGAAAATGCACCCTGACCGCAACCGGATAACCAACTGCCTCGGCGGCGTGGAAGACATGTTTTATGCCGAGTCCTCTCCTGCCGTGCCGATGCAGCCGGGCGATGTGTTGCTGCTATGCAGCGATGGGCTGTGGGGCCCCCTGGCCGAGGCAGATATAGTGACTGCATTTTCCAGCGCACCCTTGGCAGCAGCACTGGATCAACTGATGGACAAGGCTTTGCTGCTGGGGGGGGCATACGCCGACAACACGACGGCGGTGGTTGCGCGCTGGGGCGATGCTGAAGATGAGCAGCCCGCGCCCGCCCCGGTATGCGTGGTGCTCGAAGTGGAACAGCCCGTTCCCTGAGCGTTTCTTCCCCCTTGGCAGTACGGGAGCGGTGGCCTTTCCCGCGCTATAATGCGCACCGTTTCCATATTCCGAGGTTTTCAACATGCGTCCCAGCCAGCGCCGGCCCGATCAATTGCGCGTCATCCGCATCACCCGCCACTACACCAAACATGCCGAAGGTTCGGTGCTGATCGAGTGCGGCGACACCAAGGTGATTTGCACCGCCAGCGTGGAGGAGAAAGTTCCGCCGCACAAAAAGGGCAGCGGCGAAGGCTGGGTCACGGCGGAATACGGCATGTTGCCGCGCTCCACCAATGAACGTATGGCGCGCGAAGCGGCCAAGGGCAAGCAGTCCGGACGCACCCAGGAAATCCAGCGGCTGATCGGGCGCAGCCTGCGCACCGTGGTGGATTTGAAAAAATTGGGCGAGCGCACCATCCAGATTGATTGCGACGTGATCCAGGCCGACGGCGGCACGCGCACCGCCAGCATCACCGGCGCGTTCGTCGCGCTGCATGATGCGGTGAGCGGGCTGGCCGGCAAGGGTTTGATTGTGGAAAGCCCGTTGCGCGATTTTGTCGCGGCAATTTCGGTGGGCGTCTATCAAGGCACGCCGGTGCTCGATCTCGACTATGGTGAAGACTCCGCCTGCGACACCGACATGAACGTGGTGATGACCGGCAACGGGCATTTCGTCGAAGTGCAGGGCACAGCGGAAGGTCATGCATTCAGCCGCGCCGAGATGGATGCGCTGCTGGATCTGGCACAGGTCGGAATTGCCGAGTTGGTCGCCATGCAGCGGGCGACGCTGCAAAGTTAAAAGAGCCGTCATTCCGGCGCAGGCCGGGATGACGGAATTAAGGTTCGGTTCATGCAAAAACTCGTCATCGCCTCCAACAACTCCGGCAAGCTGCGCGAATTCCAGTTCCTGTTGCAGCCGCTCGGTATCGAGGTGCTGACGCAGGCGCAACTCGGCATAGCAGAAGCCGAAGAACCGCACTTCACCTTCGTCGAAAATGCGCTTGCCAAGGCGCGCCATGTCAGCCGGTTGAGCGGCCTGCCCGCGCTGGCGGACGATTCCGGCATCTGCGTCGCCGCTTTGGGCGGCGCGCCCGGAGTGCTCTCCGCGCGCTATGCCGGTGAGCCAAAATCGGATCAACGCAACAACGAAAAGCTGCTGCGTGACCTGCACGGTGTAGCGGACCGCCGCGCGCATTACTACTGCGTGCTGGTGCTGCTGCACCATGCCGACGACCCTCAGCCGCTGATCGCGGAAGGTGAGTGGCACGGCGAGATCGCACACGAGGAACGCGGCGACGGCGGCTTTGGCTATGACCCGCTATTCTGGCTGCCTGAGCTCGGCAGAATGAGCGCGGAACTGTCGCGCGACGAGAAACACGCCATCAGCCATCGCGGCAAGGCGTTGCGGGTGTTGCTGGAAAAGTTGAAGGATTTGTAGGGGCGCGATTCATCGCGCCCCTACAACAGCACACCCATGACCACTCATCCCTTGCAACCCATCGCTATCAAAGCGCAAGCCGTGAATTTTCAGGCTTTGCCGCCCTTGTCGCTGTACATCCACATTCCTTGGTGCGTACGCAAATGCCCGTATTGCGATTTCAATTCGCATGAAGCACGTGATGCATTTCCGGAGCAGGAATATGTCGCGGCGTTGATCCGCGATCTGGAGCTGGCGTTGCCGCTGATCTGGGGGCGCAAGGTGTATACGGTGTTCTTCGGCGGCGGCACACCCAGTTTGTTGAGCGGCGAGAGTATCGAGCAGATCATCCGCAGCGTGCGCATGTTGCTGCCGCTGGATGTGAATGCGGAGATCACGCTGGAGGCGAATCCCGGCACGGTCGAGGCGGCGCGTTTTGCGGCGTATCGCGACGCGGGCGTGAACCGCTTGTCGCTGGGCATCCAGAGCTTCAACGACACGCATCTGCATGCGCTGGGGCGCATCCACACCGCCGCTGAAGCGGGGCGTGCAATCGGGATCGCGCAGCAACATTTCGATAACCTCAATCTCGATCTGATGTACGCGCTGCCTGGTCAAACGCCGGAGCAGGCGTTGCAGGATGTGCGAACCGCGCTGCAATTCGCTCCGCAACATCTGTCCTGCTATCACCTCACGCTGGAGCCGAACACGCTGTTCCATCACAGCCCGCCCGTGCTGCCGGACGATGATGCGAGCGGCGACATGCAGCAGCGCATCGAGGAACTGCTGGCAGAACACGGCTATCAGCACTACGAGACTTCCGCCTTCGCGCAGCCGAAGCACCGCTCCAGGCACAATCTCAACTACTGGCAGTTCGGCGATTACCTGGGCATCGGCGCGGGCGCGCACAGCAAGCTGAGTTTTCCCGACAAGGTAATGCGCCAGGCGCGCTACAAGCAGCCGCAGGCTTATATGCAACAGGTGGCAATAGACGCGCCGATACAAAACGAACACGAAGTCAGCCGCGACGAGCTGGCATTTGAATTCATGATGAATGCGCTGAGGTTGAATGAAGGCTTCGACAGCGTGCTGTTCCAGGAGCGCACCAGCCTGCCGTTGCTGAGCATACGCCGCGAACTGGAAGAGGCCGAGCGGCGCGGGTTATTGACAAGAGACCATCAGCGCATCGCGCCGACGCAGTTGGGGCAGCGGTTTTTGAACGATCTGCTGGAGATATTCCTGGCGAAGAGCTAAGAATTCAGTCAGAACCGTCATTCCCGCGCAGGCGGGAATCCAGCGGTTTTATCAAATGTGCTTTTCGCTTTTGTCCCCGCGTTGCGTGTTGATGTATTTA
>JAGWMH010000050.1 GCA_028871775.1 Betaproteobacteria bacterium | reverse complement strand
TCAGCATAATAATTATAATGTTGTAATAGGGGAGTCATCATGAAAAGATACATAATGCAGCTACTGGCCGTGCTGCTGGCAGCGTCGTGTGCCGCCGGTGCCCATGCCGCGCCGCAGTCCGAGGAAGAAGAATTGGCGCTGGCGTATGGCGACAAGTCCTTCGTCACCATCGCCAGCGGCACCCGGCAACCGATCGCGCGGGCGCCTTCGGTTGCCAGCGTGGTTACCGCGGAAGACATCGCCGCCATAGGCGCGGCGGATCTGGATGAGGTGCTGGAAACGGTGCCCGGCCTGCATGTGGCGCGATCTCCTTTAGGCTACAACCCGATCTATACCATACGCGGCATTGACACCCAGTACAATCCTCAGGTGCTGATGCTGGTGAACGGCATACCCATCACCGGCGTGTTCGTCGGCGACCGTTCTATAGTCTGGGGAGGTATGCCGGTGGAGAACATCGCGCGCATCGAGGTGATCCGCGGCCCCGGTTCCGCGCTGTACGGTGCCGATGCCTTTTCCGGGGTGATCAACATCATCACCAAGACTGCTGCTGACATCAACGGCACTCAATTCGGTTTGCGCGCCGGTTCGTTCAACAACCGCGATGCCTGGGTGCAGTATGGCGGCACATGGGGCGGGTTCGATACCGCCGCCTACTTGCGGGCGGGCGCCACCGACGGCCAGCGGCAAATCATCGCCGCGGACGCGTTGTCTCCCACGCCATTTCCTTCCCTCGCGCCGGGGCCGGTCAATCTTGGCCGCAACGCCATCGACGGGCGCCTCGATCTGTCACGCGACAAATGGCGGCTGCGCGCCGGCTACCAGCAGCGCGACCATGTAGGCACCGGTGCCGGGATAGCTTCGGCGCTGGATCCCCAAGGGCACAATTTCGGCGAGCGCGTCTCCACCGACCTCACCTATCAGGATGCGAACTTTGCGCCCGATCTGGATGTGACCGCACAAGCCAGCTATCTGCACATCACCGAGCAATCCGATCTGACGCTTTACCCACCCGGTTTTCCCAACGGCGTGATCGGTAATCCCTACAAGTGGGAGCGTCACTTGCGCTTCAACCTGGCGGCTGCATATACCGGGTTGCAGAGCCACAAGCTGCGCTTCGGCACCGGCACTCAGGATGATGACCTGTACCGTACCAAGGAAACCAAGAATTACACCCTGGTGTTCATTCCCGGTGTTGGTTACATACCGTCACCGTTGACGCCGCTCGGATCGGTGGTGGACGTGACTGACAGCGCGCCTTTCCTGCGCCCGCACAGCCGCCGAGTGAATTATGTTTACGCGCAGGACGAATGGGCTTTCGCCAAGGACTGGTACCTGACCGCAGGCGTGCGCCACGACCAGTATTCCGATTTCGGCGGCACCACTAACCCGCGTTTGGCGCTGGTATGGGAAACGGCCTACAACCTGACCAGCAAGCTGCTCTATGGCCGTGCTTTTCGCCCGCCCTCATTCTCCGAGCTCTATATCATCAATAACCCGGTGGGATTGGGTAATCCCAACCTCAGGCCGGAAACCAACGAATCGGTGGAACTGGCTTTTGCCTGGCAGGCTGCCAGCACCTTGCAGGCGAACCTGAACCTGTTCCGCTACCAGATGAAGGATATCCTGCGTTTCGTGCCGAACCCGGATAACACAGTTACCGCGCAGAATGCCGGGCGACAGCATGGACAAGGCATGGAAGTCGAGCTGGCCTGGGATGCGAACCAAAGCCTGCGGCTGTCGGGCAATTACGCGCAGCAACATTCGGTCGATGAGGCAACGAACCAGGATGCGGGCAACGCACCCCGCCACCACGTTTATGCACGAGCGGATTGGCGCTTCATGCCACACTGGGCTCTGGACACGCAACTCAACTACGTCGCCAGCCGCAAGCGTGAGCCGCTGGATACACGCCTCGCCATCGCCGATTACCACACCGTGGACCTCACGCTGCGCACCCAGAAGCAGAGCAGCGATTGGGATTTTGCCGCCAAAGTGCTCAATCTGTTCAATGCCGATGCGCGCGAGCCCTCCCCGGCGCCGGGCCTGATTCCCAACGACCTGCCGCTGGCTCCGCGCGAGTGGCGTTTGGAGCTTCGGCACAAGCTCTGATGAATAATTCCGTTTCCAACTCAATAGCGCACCCTACATGATTGCAGAGCGAGTGGCCGCAGACGAAGCCAAGGGCAGATTAGCTGCGCTGATGAAACTGCTTGTGAAACGACTAGCTGTTCCACGAGGGAAACGCCGATTTATTCACCCAGGCTGTCATTGCGAGCGAAGCGTGGCAATCCAGTATTCTGATATAAAACGAACTTCTGGATTGCCACGTCGCTACGCTCCTCGCAATGACGGTTTAATCGGCGTTTCCCTGGGTAGCCCAAAGACGTCAACCAAGCGGCTGGTTATAGGCCGGCAAACACCGCCAGCCGAGTCGCTGGTTATGTTGCTGGGCATCGTGCTGCTCTTCTTTACAGCGCTGGCCTTTACATCACCGGCATGGGCAGTGGGGGAAGACAGGATCGCAGTGGTCTATCCCGACATCGGTGAGCCTTATCACGGGATATTCGATAAAATAATCGAGGGTATCGAGGACAAGGTCGGCGCTAGGGTAGCTAACCATCCGGTGCGCGCCGACACGGATATCGGTGTGCTGAGGGCCAGTCTGCTCAGCCAGAACACCAAAGTGGTGATCGCCCTTGGGCGGCAGGGGATGAAGACGGCAACGGCGGTGAGCAGCGGCCTCAAAGTGGTGGCGGGCGGCGTGTTGACGGTGCCGGAGAACGAAGCGCGCGGGCTGCCGGTGATCAGCCTGTCGCCGGATCCTGCATTGCTGTTTGCCCGCATGAAGGCGCTGATGCCGGCGGCAAAGCGTGTGGTCGTCGTCTACGATCCCAACTTCAACGACTGGCTGATGAAATTGGCCAAAGAAGCCGCTCGCGCCCAGGGGCTGGAGTTGGTGGCGCAAGAGGCGCATGACCTGCGCAGTGCGGTGCGGTTCTACCAGGAATTTTTTTCTGAGGCTGACGGCCACCGTGATGTTTTATGGTTGCCGCAAGATTCCACCACGGTGGAGGAAAGCTCGATACTGCCTTTGGTGCTGCAGGAATCATGGAATAAAGGCATCGCGGTATTTTCCAGCAATGCCGCCCACGTCCGGCGTGGCGTACTGTTTTCGCTTTACCCTGACAACGTGGCGTTAGGGAAGAGTCTTGCCGGTTTGGCTCAGGGAATTTTGATCTCGGGCGATTATGGAAAGCGTGGCATGATGCCATTGCGCGACGTGCAAAGCGCAGTCAACCTGCGCACTGCCACGCACCTCGGGCTCAAGCCGTCCGGTCAGCAAAGTTTCGACATGACATTTCCAGAGCAATAAACCCAGTGCAATAAACATACTTGCTCATGAAAAAGATTCTCAACGAATTTCTCCAGAGATTAACCTTTGAGCGCCAGCTTGGCGTCATGGTCACGCTCGGCATTCTTTTCCTGGCGCTGTTTTCCTCTCTGGTGGGATCGTGGCAGAGTAACGAGCGGGTGCGCGCCAACCTTATTGAGCAGGGTCAGCGCATCACCGAGAACCTGGCACGGCAGAGCGCCCTGGCGCTGATTTACGCCTCGGCTGACAACGCCGCTGAGGCAGTGAACGCTACGATGGCTTTTCCGGGCGTGGTCAGTGTGGAAATACGCGATGCCAACCAGCGCATATTGCTGACACGCGGCAGTGCCGGCCCCGCCGAATTTCCCGCCGTAGTCAAGCGAGCCGACTGGGCGCAGGCCACGGCCGTTCTCGATGCGGAAAACCGGCATGCATGGCGTTTTGCTGCGCCGGTGCATACGCAGCCTTCTGCCGAATCACCTTTCAATGTGCAGACTGCCGCCCCCGAGTTGCTCGGCCATGTTTCGGTGGTGATGAGCAAGTCGGCGATGACTCAGACGACTACCGACATTTTTATCGCCAACCTGGCCACGTCGTTTTCCTTCGCCTTGCTGTTCCTGTTCCTGATCCGTTTCCTGACCAACCGCATGACGCGGCCGCTTAACCAGTTATCGGCCAGCATGGAGCGCGCCAAGGCGGGCGAATCGGAAGTGCGGGCCGTGCTTGCCGGACCGAAGGATATCGCCGATATGGCTCATGCCTTCAATAGCATGATGATGGTGCTGGAAGAGCGCGAGGCGGCTTTGCGTGTTGCCGCCATTGCCTTCGAGATCGAAGAAGGCATGATAGTTACCGATAACAACGAGGTGATCATCCGGGTCAACCGTGTCTTCACGGAACTGACCGGCTACAGCGCCGAAGAAGCTATCGGCAAAAACCTCAACATGATCAAGTCCGATCGCCAGGATGCCGGGTTCTATTCACGTATGCGGGAAATCCTGCATCGCGTCAATTACTGGCAAGGGGAAATCTGGAATTGCCGCAAGAACGGAGAAATCTACCCGGAATGGCTGACCATTACCGCCGTTGTCGGCAAGGACGGCAAAATCACGAATTATATTTGTGCGTTTTTTGACATCACCGAGCGCAAGCAGGCCGAAGAGAAAATTCACAATCTTGCCTTTTATGACCCGCTCTGCCAATTGCCCAACCGGCGGCTGCTGTTTGACCGTCTCCATCAGGCAGTCGCCACCAGCGCGCGCAACCAGACCTGTGCCGGGCTCCTGTTCATTGATCTCGACAATTTCAAAATATTGAACGACACCAGGGGACACGACATCGGCGACCTGCTGTTGATCGAGGTAGCCCAGCGCCTGCGAACCTGCATACGTGAGAGCGACACTTTGGCGCGTTTGGGCGGAGATGAATTCGTGGTGTTGCTGGAGCAGTTAAGCGAAAACAGGACGCACGCTGCCGTGCAGGCGCGGGAGGTGGGAGAAAAAGTGCTCAAGGCCATCAACCAGCCCTACTTGCTCAAGGATATCGAGCAATACAGTTCGGCGAGTATAGGCATCTCCCTGTTTGCCAATTACCGGCAAAATCTCGACGATTTGCTCAAACAGGCTGACACAGCCATGTACGCAGCCAAGAAATCCGGGCGCAACACCTTGCGCTTCTTTGACCCCGCCATGCAGGAAGCGCTGGAAATTCGCAGCCAGCTCGAAGCCGGGATACGGAAGGCATTGCCAAAACAAGAATTCAGGCTTTACTACCAGTTGCAGGTCGATAGCAACCAGCGCCCCATTGGCGCAGAGGCACTGATCCGCTGGGAACATCCGGAGCAAGGTCTGATCAGCCCCGCCCAATTCATCCCCGTTGCGGAAGATATCGGACTGATTCTGCCACTCGGTCTGTGGGTGCTGCAGACGGCCTGCATGCAACTTAAAGAATGGGAAAGCAATCCACTCACTCGTGAGTTGTCGCTTGCCGTCAACGTCAGTGCGAGGCAGTTCCGCCAACCGGGTTTCGTTAAACAAGTATGCGACACGATCGGGCAAACCCTGATCAATCCCTCGCGTCTCAAACTTGAATTGACCGAGAGCACGGTGCTCGAAAACGTCGCCGATACCATTGCCAAGATGCATGCTTTGAAACTGATTGGTGTGCGCTTCTCCATGGATGATTTCGGCACGGGTTATTCATCGCTGGCTTATCTGACACAATTGCCACTCGACCAATTGAAGATCGACCAGTCTTTCGTGCGCAACATCGGCACAAAATCTGCCGATGCGGTGATTATTCAAACCATTATCGGCATGGCCCACAATCTGGGCATTGAAGTAATTGCCGAGGGCGTGGAAAACCATGCCCAACGTGATTTTCTCTGGGGGGCTGGATGCAGGCTCTATCAGGGTTATCTGTTCGGCAGGCCTGTGCCAGTGGAGGAATTTACTGCCTTGCTGACATCGTCATAGCATATAGATGTCCCGGATCACAACGGCAACAGCAGCGGGCAAAATTAATTCCGTTTTTAACAAATCGGAATTAAGCGGCCTTTGTGCCGGTACTATTTCGCAAGGCTGGCCCGCGCCCGCGCAATCGCTGCCGCGACCTGTTGCGGCGCGGTGCCGCCGATGTGGTTACGGCTGGCCAGCGAGCCTTCCAGTGTCAGCATCTGGTAGATGTCGTCCGTAATGAGTGTGGAGAACTGCTGTAATTCCTCCAGCTTGAGATCGCTCAAGGCGCAACCGCGCTGCTCGGCAAAGCGCACCGCCAGCGCCACCGCCTCGTGTGCATCGCGGAACGGCAGGCCTTTTTTCACCAGATAGTCGGCCAGGTCGGTGGCCGTGGCATACCCCTGCAAAGCCGCGTTGCGCATGGCTTCAGGCTTGACGGTGATGCCGCCCATCATATCGGCATAAATGTGCAGGGTCTGGGTCAGCGTATCCACCGTGTCGAACAGCGGCTCCTTGTCTTCCTGGTTGTCCTTGTTGTAGGCCAGCGGCTGGCCCTTCATCAGCGTCAGCAACGCGACCAGGTGGCCGTTCACGCGCCCGGTCTTGCCGCGCACCAGTTCCGGCACGTCAGGATTTTTTTTCTGCGGCATGATGGAAGAGCCGGTGCAGAAACGGTCGGCGATGTCGATGAATCCGAAACGCGGGCTCATCCACAAGATCAGCTCTTCCGACAGGCGCGACAAATGCGTCATGATCAGTGCGGCGGCCGCGGTGAATTCGATGGCAAAGTCGCGGTCGGACACTGCATCCAGCGAGTTCTCGCACACCCCGTCAAAGCCCAGCAGTTCGGCGACATACTCACGCTTGATCGGGTAGCTGGTGCCGGCCAGCGCAGCCGCGCCCAGTGGCAATCGGTTGACGCGCTTGCGACAATCCTGCAAGCGCTCCGCATCGCGCTTGAGCATCTCGAAATAAGCCAGCAGGTGATGCGCGAAGCTCACCGGCTGTGCCACCTGCAAGTGGGTGAAGCCCGGCATGACAGTGTGCGTATGGTGCGATGCAAGATCAACAATGGCAGTCTGTAGCGCATGGATGAGCCCGCGCAGCTCGTCTATGGCATGGCGCAGATACAGGCGCACATCAGTCGCTACCTGATCGTTGCGCGAGCGGCCGGTGTGCAGGCGCTTGCCGGCATCGCCTACCAGCGCGGTGAGCCGCTTCTCGATGTTGAGGTGCACATCTTCCAGGTCAAGCGACCAGGCGAATTCACCGCTGATGATTTCATTCTCTACCTGCGCCAGGCCGCGACGGATGTCGTTCAAGTCCTGCATGCTGATGATATTGCACGCCGCCAGCATCTGCGCGTGGGCCAGCGAGCCCTGAATGTCGAACAGCGCCAGCCGGTTATCGAACTCCACCGAAGCGGTATAACGCTTCACCAGTTCCGCCACCGGTTCGTTAAAACGGCCCGACCATCCTTGTTTATCTTGCATCGTCATCGTCTATTGTCCAGAATGTGCGGTATACCAAGGCCCTTTACCATGCCAAGAGTACAAAGTATAAATCAAAACCTCCTGCCCGACGCGCTGCCTGATTTCCGCAGCCTGGGCGTCACTTTGCGTGTCGTGTTGCTGGTGAACGGCATGGCATTGCTGGTTGCGCTTGCGCAAGCGGCATCCTGGCCGGATATTGCGCAACATATGCTTGCCATCTCCGCACTGCTGCAACCGGTATTGCTGTCGAGTTTGCTGCTGCTGTTCGCGCTCAATTCCCTGCTGGCGCGGATACCCTACCAGCAGGGCGCTGCCGCCGTGCTGCTGCTGACAGGGCTGGTGACGCTGGCGATTTATCAACTGGGCGGCGAGTTGTACGCGCCGCTCAATGAGCATGGGCATTTCCACCCGGCGCGCAACGCCCTGCTGGGAAGTGCCGCCGCTGCACTGCTGCTGGCCTATTTCAGATTGCGTGCACAAGCGCTTTCCCCGGCGCTGCATAAGGCGCGCTTGCAGGCCTTGCAGGCGCGCATCCGCCCGCACTTCCTGTTCAACAGCATCAACGCCGTGCTCGGCATTGTGCGCGCCGACCCGAAGCGCGCCGAGACCGCGCTGCAAGACATGTCGGACCTGTTCCGCATGGCGATGGCGCACGACGGGGCCCTGGTTCCTGCGCGGCAGGAAGTGGCGCTTGCCCGCCAGTATCTCGATCTGGAACAATTGCGCCTGGGCGAACGCCTCAAGGTTAACTGGCACACCGAAGACATGCCGGATGATGCGCTGCTGCCGCCGCTGATGTTGCAACCGCTGCTGGAGAACGCCGTGTATCACGGCATCGAGCCGCAAACCGAGGGCGGGGTGATAGACATCAAGCTGTATCGCAGCGGCAAGGAAATGCACCTCGAAATGTATAACTCGCGCCAGGAACAGGGCAGCCACCATGTTGGCAACAAGATGGCATTGACCAACATCCGCGAACGGCTGGCCTTGCAGTTTGATCTTGAAGCGCGCTACACGGCGGAAACCGGCAAGGATTTTTACCGCGTGCATATCATGCTGCCTTATGTACAGGAGAAAGCTCCATGAGCATCGTTGAACTCCCCCTCGCCGTATTCGTGGTGGACGACGAGCCGCCTGCGCGCAACCGCATCAAGGATCTGCTCACCGATTGCGCCGATCAACTGCCGCTGGAGATTGTCGGCGAAGCGGGCAACGGGCGTGAAGCGCTCGACAAACTGGCCGGAACGCATGCCGACGTGGTGTTGGTGGACATCCGCATGCCGCAGATGGACGGCATCGAACTGGCGCAGCATCTCAACAAATTGCCCCAGCCGCCGGTGATCATTTTCACCACAGCCTATGATGCCTACGCCATCAAGGCATTCGATGTGCACGCCATAGACTACCTGCTCAAACCCATCCGGCTGGGCCGCCTGTTCGATGCGCTCACCCGCGCACGCACCGCCGTGCCGCTGCGCACCGAGGTGCTGCAGGAACTCACCCCCGAGCCGCGCAAGAACCTTTCCATCCACGAGCGCGGCAAGATCCTGCTCATCCCGATCGAGGACGTGCTCTACCTGCGCGCCGAACTGAAATACATCACCGTGCGCACTGCCGAGCGCGAATACCTGATCGAAGAATCGCTCACCGCATTGGAAAAAGAATTCGCCGCGCGCTTCGTGCGCATCCACCGCAATTGCCTGATCGCAAAAGATGCGATTGAGGGTTTTGAGAGGGGCGGCGACGAAGGCGAAAGCGGCTGGATGGTGAAGCTGAAAGGCCTGGATGAACTGCTTGCGATCAGCCGCCGCCAGCAGCATGTCGTCAAAGAGTTCAGTTGATCTGCAGAGGGTGGCGAAGCCGCGTCCGCCCGCCAGCGCTTTTGCAACGCCCTCAGCCCGGTGCCGCTCTCAACACAATAGGCGTATCCAGTCACTGGTCATGCCAGGTTTTTGTCTATGTATTCCTTGATGCGCTCCAGCAACGGGCGCAGTTTGCTGACGACGTTCCGTGCCTGTTCTACATCTTCGCTATGTTCCAATGCTTGACATAGATTGGCAAACTCCACCGCACCCGTCATTCTGGCCGGCGACTTGATGTGATGTCCCAGTGCGCTCAATGACGCCAAATCCTTGCGTTCCAGCGCCGCTTCAACTTCGACCAAATCTTTCCGGGCAGACGCCAGAAACTTGAGGGCAAATTCGCGCATCTTCAATTTGTTGTCGCCAACCAGTTCAGCCAATACCGTGAAGTCAATTATTCCGGGATCACTGGCCCACGTTACCTTGGCCAGCGATGCAGCAAGTGCTACTGGAGCCGTTGCCTGTTGCGGCGGTTGTGTCAGCCATTTGGCGATCATGGTGTAGAACGCATAAGGCTTGAATGGTTTGCTGACGAAGTCGTCCATGCCGGCAGCCAGGCACTGCTCGCGATTCTCCTCAGATGCGTTAGCCGTCATGGCAATCACCGGAATTCCTGCCAGGGCGGGATTGGCGCGGGTCAGCCGGGTAGTCTCGAAACCGTCCAGCACGGGCATCTGCAAGTCCATCAGCACACAATCAAAACGCTCTTTCTGCAACAGGTCGATTGCCTCTTTTCCATTCTGGGCAACGCATACAACAGCACCGACCCTTTCAAGAAATTCGGTGACTACCTCCTGGTTGAGCAAGTGATTTTCCACCACAAGAATTTTGGCTCCGACGATCGCGGCCATGACATCTTGAGGCACATCTGTTTCATCTGTATTTTCAGCCACGTTAGACACACTGCTTTTGCCAAATCGCACGCTGAACCAGAAAGTGCTGCCCCGGCCGGGAATGCTGTCTACC
>JAGWMH010000342.1 GCA_028871775.1 Betaproteobacteria bacterium | reverse complement strand
TAAGTATGTCATCGCGAGGAGCGAAGCGACGTGGCGATCCACAACTATGTGTTCTTTGATGCTTTCTGGATTGCTTCGCTGCGCTCGCAATGACGGTATTGGACTTGTTCAGTGTTTCCTTCAAAGGTTTTCAGAGCACCTTGCCGCCAAATGCCGCCGCCACTTCGGCACGCAGCAATGCCTTGTCCTCGCCGGTGTAGCGCGGCGAGAAATGCAGCGGGATGACGCAGCCAACGCCCGCCGCACGGGCAATTTCGCCCGCCTGGAGCGCGGTCAGGTGGAACTTGCGCCCGCCATGTTCGGCATCGCGCTCCATGAAAGCCGCCTCGATATACAGCAGGTCGGCATTGCGCGCCAGTTCAACGATGCGTGCCACGTTATCCTGATGCCATGCGACATCGGTGACGTAGGCAATTTTCTGGCCGCGCACGATGTGCAGCGCGGACTTCAATTCGGACAGCGGCAGCATCCGTTCCTGCGGTGCCCCGCCTTCACGCCAGGCCACGCGCATCTGCCACTGGTCCGGTTCGTTGCGCAGCACCGCCTGCTTCAGGTCGCGCAGCCATGCGCCCAGCGGCAGGCCCATCTCCTGCAGGCGGTTCTTCCATACATTGACGTGTGCCTGCTCCTGCAGCGCATAGGCAAGGCAAGGAATGCCACCATGATCGAGCAGGACGCAGCGCACCTGCACCGCCGGCTCGCTCAGCAATACATTCTCGGGGCAGGCCACACTTCCATCGCCTTCGCAGCGAAACTCGCCCTGGCAGCGGAAGCTGGCGCGCCGCCCCGTCCCTTTGCCATCCACCTCGGTGACGCGCAGGGTAAAGTCGGATGCATAGTTGTGCACCAGATTCCAGGTGTAAGCGCGCAGCTTGTGCTCCACCTGCGCCAGGAAACCGGGCGGGCCAAACAGGTGCAAATCCTTGTCCCGTCCCAGCAGAATGCGCAGCAGCCCATCGAACCCGATGAAATGATCCATGTGGGCATGGGTGACAAATGCATGGCTGATGCGCATCATTTTGCGCGGCGGCAGCGCCCGGATGTCGCCTAGGTCAAACAACAGGGCGCGCCGTTCGAACATGCAGTCGACAAACAGCACGGGGTCGCCCGCAGAGCCGTTTACCAGATCAGGACGGAAAATCGGGCGCACGGGAACCTCTAAAAATCCACATTTCATCCCAACTGCTGCGTTGCGAAAAAAATTTCTTGCTTACATATCGCACATATGCGGCGCGGCAAAATTTTTCCCGCGCCTTGCATTTGGGCGAACTCTGAATTTTTAGAGGCTCCCGCATGTCACTGTGATGGTTTGCTCGCTACAGCATCACCGGGCTATCCGGCATCTCATTGGGCTTGCCGCTGCGCGGCGGGAAATGGCGCGACAGATGTTCACCCACGGCGTGGATGCCGGCAAGCACGCCTGCCTCAAAACGGCCTTCGCGGAACGCTGCTTCCATCTCGCGGCAAATCGCTTCCCATATTTCCGTGCCGAGCCTGACGTGGATGCCGCGATCGGCGACGATCTCGACATCGCGGTCCGCCAGCAGCAAATAAATCAGCACGCCGTTGTTGTGTTCGGTATCCCAGACGCGCAGCCTGGAAAACACTTCAAGGGCGCGCTGCTGCGCCGTCTGGCCCGCGAGCAGCGGCACCAATTCCAGCGCGGCCTCCACCGCAAAACGGATTTGCCCGTTGTGTTTTGCCTCGGTTTCGCGGATCGCGCGCTCGATCGCATCCAGCGTGCGCGGCGGGAAAGCACGCCGCACCGCCGCACGGCCAGTAGATAGATGCCGCATCACTCGCTTAGGATTCATTTACCA
>JAGWMH010000049.1 GCA_028871775.1 Betaproteobacteria bacterium | reverse complement strand
GCTTACCGAACATATTGCGCGGCTGCTGTCCGATGCCGGATTTTCGGTCATCTCCGGCGGCGGGCCGGGCATCATGGAAGCGGCCAACAAGGGCGCGTTCTACGGCAAATCGCCCAGCGTGGGGCTGAACATCCAGCTGCCGCACGAACAGCGCTCCAATCCTTACCAGAACATCAGCCAGACCTTCCAGCATTTTTTTGCGCGCAAGGTGATGTTCGTGAAATTCGCCATTGCCTATGTGGTGATGCCGGGCGGCTTCGGCACGCTTGATGAACTGATGGAGGCGCTCACCCTGGTGCAGACCGGAAAGACGCGGCACATCCCAATTATTCTGGTGAGCAGCGATTATTGGCGCGGCATGATGGACTGGTTCCGGCAAACGCTGCTGGCCGAGGGCATGATCCACCCCGAAGACATGAACATGATCCAGATGATCGACGATCCGGAAGAAGTGGTAAGCGCCATCTTCAAGCATTATGAGGCGCGGGGTTTCGAGCTTTCGGAAGAGGAGCGCGAACGGCAGTTCTATTTGTAAGGGCAGTGAAAAGTGAAACGTGATGCCCACCCGGCGCTTTGCGCCACCCTCCCTGCCGGGAGGTTACGTTTCACTTTTCACGTTTCACCCATAGTCTTATCGGCTAAAATGCGACCATGCAAAACCACCGGGGAAATGCGATGCGCCTGATTACCACTTTATTCCTGGGCTGCCTGTGCGGCGCCGCTTTCGCGGGGCAGCCGCAGCCGCCCGACCTGCAGCCGTTGCAGCCCCCGCCGCAGTTGGATGCGAACGCGCAGGATGCCGATCTGGAGCCGCAGGTGACCATCACCAAACAGACCGAACAGACGGTGGAAGAATACCGCGCCGGAGGCAGGCTTTACATGATCAAGATCACCCCCAAGATCGGCAAGCCCTACTACCTGGTGGACGATCTTGGCGACGGCAAATTCTCGCGCCAGGAGAGCCTGGATTCAGGCGTGCGTCCACCGCGCTGGATCATTCACCAGTTCTGAGTCCGGGTTAACAGGCGATGGCCGTTTTTACCCGCGTCACCGAAACAGAACTGGCGGCGTGGCTGAGCGATTATTCTCTCGGCACCCTGCTTGAACTGCAGGGCATCGCCGCGGGAATCGAGAACACCAACTACTTCGTCACCACCAGCAACGGCCGTTTCGTGCTGACGCTGTTCGAGAAGCTCACCTCCGGCGAACTGCCGTTCTACCTCAACCTGATGTCACACCTCGCGCGGCACGGCATTCCCTGTCCCAGCCCGGTGGCAGACCGGCATAACCGTTTCCTCGGTGAGCTGAATGGCAAGCCTGCCTGCATCGTCAGCCGCCTGTCCGGCAAGTCGCTGACACGGGCGGATGCGGAACACTGCGCCGCCGTGGGCGCGGTGCTGGGACAATTGCATTGCGCGGCGCAGAGCTTCGCCGAAACCATGCCCAACCCGCGCGCAGCCGCGTGGCGCACGCGTGCCGCACAACAGGTCAAATCCTTTCTGTCGCCACAGGACGCGGCGCTGCTGGATGGCGAAGTCGCGTTCCATGCGCAACACACGCTGGCCGCGCTGCCGCAGGGCATAATCCACGCCGACCTGTTTCGCGACAACGTGCTGTTCGATGGCGCGCGCGTCGGCGGCCTGATTGATTTCTATTTCGCCTGCAACGACAGCCTGCTGTATGACGTGGCCATCACCGTGAATGACTGGTGCATGGATGCGGATGGTGTGCTGGACGAGGCATGCACCCGGGCTTTGCTGCGCGCCTACCATGCGGTGCGGCCATTCCAGCCGGAAGAACATTCGGCCTGGCCGATTGCCTTGCGCGCTGCGGCGTTGCGTTTCTGGCTGTCGCGCCTGTTTAACTCGCACCTGCCGCGCGAAGGCGAACTGGTCCATGTGCGCGACCCGGAACATTTCAAACGCATCCTGCAGCAACACATTGCTGCGGATGGCAATGTCACTTGGCTATAACGAGGTAAATATGGAAGCTCGCAAAGTAAATGCCATGCACGGCTGGATGTGGATCAAGAACGGTTATTGGCTGTTCAGGAAGAATCCGCTGTTATGGATGGTGCTGACAGCTATCGGAGTAATCGGGCTGCTCGGCATCGCAGCCATCCCGGTGGTCGGTGACCCGCTGGCCACGCTGCTGTTCCCGGTGCTGCTCGCCGGTTTCATGTTCGGCTGCCATGCCATTGCGCGGGGAGAAGAACTGGAACTGGCACACTTGTTCGCCGGATTTCAGCAACACGCGCAGCAACTGGTTACGCTGGGCGGCGTCAATCTGGTCGGCCAGTTGCTGATACTCGGCGTGATGATGCTTACCGGCGGCGCGACACTGGTGAGCATCCTGATGAGCGGCAAATCACCGGACGACCCGGCAATATTGATGCAAGCCCTCACAGGTGCCGGGTTTGCACTGCTGCTGGGCGTGACGCTGTTCACCGTGCTGATGATGGCGATGCAGTTCGCACCCATGCTGGTGATATTCGACGGAATGCAGCCCATTCCCGCACTGAAAGCCAGCCTGCGCGCCTTTCTGCGCAACATGATTCCGTTGACGGTATACGCCGTGATGCTGCTGCCATTCGCAGTCCTGGCCACCCTGCCGATGCTGCTGGGCTGGGTGGTCCTGCTGCCGGTAGTCATCACCTCGATATATGCAATCTATCGCGACTTGTTCCCGACACAGGAGAAACCGGCCGCGGCCGTCGAAGGCGAAGTGACGCGCGACGACCGGGCGCAGTAGCGCTGAGGGATTACCGGGAAAACAGGTGCGTCAGATTTTAGTGCTGGCCTTGCGGATTTCAGTGTCGAGTTCCGCATAGCTCATGGTCACCGGGAACTGCGGGAATTCACGAATCACGTTCTCCGGTGGATGAAACAGGATGCCGGCATGCGCTTCGCCGAGCATGGCCGTGTCGTTGTACGAGTCGCCGACAGCGATGGTCTTGAAATTGAGCTCCCTGAAACGCTTTACCGCTTCACGTTTCTGGTTCGGCATGCGCAGGTGGTAATTGACCAGGGCGCCGCTGGCATCGGCTTCCAGCTTATGGCAGAACAGCGCCGGCATGCCGAGTTGCCGCATCAGCGGCATGGCAAATTCGTAGAAAGTGTCGGAAAGGATGATGACCTGGAAGCGCTGGCGCAGGTCGTCGAGGAACTCCTTGGCGCCTTCCAGCGGCCCCATTGCCGCGATCACCTCCTGAATGTCAGGCAGGCCGAGTTTGTGCTGTGCCAGGATGCCCAGCCGGTATTTCATCAGCTTGTCGTAATCGGGTTCATCGCGCGTGGTGCGGCGCAATTCCGGAATGCCGGTGCGCTGGGAAAATTCGATCCAGATTTCCGGGACGAGGACGCCCTCGAGGTCGAGACAAACGAGTTGCACGGAAAAACTCCATGATGAAGCGGTGCGCCGCAAAGTAGAAATTCTACCACCTCTGAACCCTGCACGGCCAAGTCACGGTACCTTATTACAGCGAACTCCCCGGTTGATGTGGGCATCGATCACAGCGCTGTAAGCTTCGCATACTCCAGCGCCAGCCACTTGGTTCCGGCGCGCTTGAAATTGACCTGTACCTGGCCATCGGCCCCGCCTCCCTTGATGTCCAGCACCACGCCCTCACCGAATTTCTGGTGGAACACACGCTGGCCGGCGTGCCATAACCCCTCTCCCCCAACCCCTCTCCCGCGAGCGGGAGAGGGGAGCGCATCAGCGCGGGTGAGGGGTTGCGAAGAAGCAAATGATTCAGAAGTTTTCCGTGTCGCTACTCGCGGTGTGATCCAGTGCAGCAGCTCCTCCGGCAGCTCGCGCAGGAAGCTGGACATCAGGCTGTAGTTCACCTGCCCGTGCAGCATGCGGCTCTGCGCGAAGGTGAGGTACAGCCTGCGCCGCGCGCGCGTAATGGCGACATACATCAGGCGGCGCTCCTCATCCAGCCCGCCGTCGGTCATCTTGCTGTTCTGGTGCGGGAACAGGCCTTCCTCCAGCCCGGTGATGAACACCGTGTGGAACTCCAGCCCCTTGGCCGCGTGCACCGTCATCAGGTGCAGCGCATCGGCATCGGCCTCGGCCTGATGTTCGCCCGCTTCCAGCGCGGCATGGGTGAGGAACGCGGTGAGGCTGTCGTCCTCGTTCTCGTGCACGAACAGCGTCGCGGCGTTGATCAGCTCGTTGAGGTTCTCCAGCCGCTCCTGCGCCTCGCGCTGCTTGGCGCCTGTTTCGTTCTGGTAATGCGCAATCAGCCCGCTGTGCTGCAATACATGATCCATGATCTCGGGGAGTGGCAACTCACGGCACGTACTGCGCAATGATTCGATCAGCGCGACGAAGGCGGAGGCCTTGCCGCCTGCGCGTGCAGCCGCATCGAATAACGTCGTGTTATTTTGTTTCGCTGCTTCCTGCAACTGCTCGATGCTGCGCGTGCCGATGCCGCGCGTCGGGAAATTGATGATGCGCAGCAGCGCGTTGTCGTCATCGGGGTTTTCCATCAGGCGCAGATAGGCCAGCGCGTGCTTGATTTCCTGCCGCTCGAAAAAGCGCAGGCCGCCATATACGCGGTATGCCACCCCGGCGGAAACCAGCGCATGTTCCAGCACCCGCGATTGCGCGTTGGAGCGGTACAGCATGGCCATCTCGGAAAGCCGTACACCTTCGCGGTTGAGCTGCTTGACCTCCTCGACGATGAACCTGGCTTCTTCCGCATCGGTCGGCGCTTCGTACACGCGCAGCGCTTCACCCTGGTGTTCCGCCGTCCACAGATTCTTGCCGAGGCGGCTGCGGTTATGCTGGATCAGGGCGTTGGCGGCATTGAGGATGTTGCCATGCGAGCGGTAGTTCTGCTCCAGCTTGATGACGTTCTGCACATGGAAGTCGCGCAGCAGTTCCTGCATGTTGCCGACGTTCGCGCCGCGGAACGCGTAGATCGACTGGTCATCGTCGCCTACCGCAAAGATCGAAGATTGCCCTTCACGTTCGCTTCCTCTCCCCCCTGCGGGATAACCAGCGACTTGCCCGCTTGCGGGCTTAGTCGATTGGCTAGTAGTTCCACCAGAGGATTGAGGTGAGGGGCTATGCCCCGCCAGCAATTTCAGCCACTGGTATTGCAGCTTGTTGGTATCCTGGAATTCGTCCACCAGAATGTGCTTGAAGCGCGCCTGATAATGTTCGCGCAACTGCTGGTTGCGCGACAACAGCTCGTAGCAGCGCAGCAGCAGTTCGGCAAAATCCACCACCCCTTCGCGCTGGCATTGCGCATCGTACTCGGCAAAGATTTCCACCTTGCGCCGCGTGTACGGGTCGAAAGCTTCCACCTCGGACGCACGCAACCCTTCTTCCTTGTTGCCGCTGATGAAGAATTGCATTTCTCGCGGCGGATATTTCTCGTCGTCGACATTCATCGCCTTCATCAAGCGCTTGATGGCGGCAAGCTGGTCGGCGCTGTCCAGGATCTGGAAGGTCTGCGGCAGGTTCGCCTCGCGATGATGCGCGCGCAGCATGCGGTTGCACAACCCGTGAAAGGTGCCGATCCACATGCCGCGCGTATTGATCGGCAGCATCGCGGACAGGCGCGTGAGCATTTCCTTCGCCGCCTTGTTGGTGAACGTCACCGCCAGGATGTTCTGCGGGCTGGCCTGACCGGTGCTGATCAGCCAGGCGATGCGCGTGGTCAGCACGCGCGTCTTGCCGCTGCCCGCCCCGGCGAGGATCAGCGCCGATTGTTCGGGCAGGGTGACGGCGGCGCGTTGTTCTGGATTAAGGCCGGAAAGCAGGGAAGAGGTCATGGCTGGATTATGCCACGAGGTGTGTCACCATACCGGTATGTTATCCTTCCCCGCAGTTGATTTCCGTGCGTTTCCCGATGAAGTTTCTATTGTTTGCATTGCTGTTGATTCCCGCTCTTGCGGCAGCGGGACAGGCTGCAAAAAAGACGCCGCCACGCGCCGTGACGCCCATCAGTGTACTCGCTGCGGGTGATGCGGATTTTCTTGCCGCGCGCGATGCATTCCGCACCGGCGATGCCGTGCGGCTGGGCCGCATCGCCGCACGCCTCAAGAATTCCCCGCTGGAGCCCTACCTCGCCTATTATCAGTTGCGCATGCGCCTGGAAACGGCGGATGCCGCCACCATCCAGGAATTTCTTGCGCGCCCTGACGAAACCCCGATGATAGACCGCATGCGCGCGGAATGGCTGAAGCTGCTGGGCAAAAAACAGCGGTGGGACGCCTTTGCGGCGGAGTATCCGCGCCTGTTGAGCGAGGATACGGAACTGGCATGTTATGCGCTGCAGGCGCGCTGCCGCCTCCAGGAAGGCGAGGTGCTGCACGAAGCGCGCAACCTGTGGTTGTCCGGTGGCAAGGAATTACCGGAAAGCTGCACGCCGTTGTTCGATGCAGCGCGCGCCCGCGGCATCATCAATGAAGCCGATGTATGGCAGCGCGTGCGCCTGGCGCTGGAGGCAGGCAGCATGTCGCTGGCCCGCCAGTTGTCCGGAAAACTGCCTGCGAAGCGCGCATTTCCGGCGGCTGCGCTGGACAGCGTGGCCGCCGACCCGGGGCGTTATCTCGGCAAGGCCAAACTGGAAAAAGCCTCGGAAGCGCAGCGCATGGTGGCGCTGTTCGCGCTGCAACGTCTTGCCAAGCAGTTGCCGCAACTGGCCTATAAGCGGTGGGAAAAAATTGCCGTGCATTTCAATACGGATGAACAGCATTATTTTTACGCCTGGCTGGGCTACGAGGCGGCCCATGCACTGGACGCGCGCGCCCTGGAGTGGTTCAGGGCGGCGGGCGATGCGCCGCTCACGGAACAGCAACTGGCTTGGCGCACGCGTGCCGCGCTGCGCGCGCAGGACTGGCAGGAGGTGCTGGCGAGCATAGGCAGGATGCAGCCGCAACAGCAGCGCGAAGGCGCATGGCGCTACTGGCGGGCGCGGGCGCTGAAAGCGCTGGGGCAGCCCGATGAGGCAGACGGAATATTTTTTGCGTTGAGCAAAGAATATAATTTCTACGGCCTGCTTGCCGCCGAGGAAATCAGTGATGCATCCGTCTCAGGCATAACGCCGGCCGGCTACCAGCCGGGCAAGGAAGAATTGGATGCCATGCTGGCGCAACCGGCCATTCAGCGCACGCTGGCGTTGTATCGCATGGATTTGCGCACCGATGCGGCAAACGAGTGGGCGTGGGCCGTGCGCAACTTCGATGACAAACAATTGCTGATCGCATCGGAAATTGCCCGCCGCAACGAAATGTACGACCATGCCATCAATACTGCCAACCGCACGGTGCAGTTGCATGATTTCAGCCTGCGCTACCTTGCACCCTACCGTGAAGCGCTGCGCGGGCACATCCAGCAGCAGGGGCTGGAGGAGGCCTGGGTGTACGGGTTGATGCGCCAGGAAAGCCGCTTTGTGACGCTGGCAAAATCGAGCGCCGGGGCGTCCGGGTTGATGCAGGTCATGCCGGCAACCGCGCGCTGGCTGGCGCGCAAGCTGGGCATGAAGGATTACCGCAAGCCGCTGGCGCGCCAGATGGAAACCAATTTAACCTTGGGCACGTATTACATGAAGACTGTGCTGGCGTGGTTCGACAACAGCCCGGTGCTGGCCTCCGCCGCCTACAATGCCGGACCTTCGCGCGCGCGCCAGTGGCGCGGCGACACGCCGCTGGAAGGGGCGATCTATGCCGAGACCATCCCCTTTGACGAGACGCGTGATTACGTCAAGAAAGTGATGAGCAACACCGTGTATTACGCCCAGCTTTTCGGCCAGCCGCCGCGCTCTCTCAAGCAGCGCCTGGGCGTGATTACGGGGAAAGACGCAGCCAACCAGCAGCCGATACCAAATGAAAAATAGCGGGATGAAAATTTATTGCGTGGGCGGTGCCGTGCGCGACCGGCTGCTCGGTCTGCCGGTGCAGGATCACGACTGGGTGGTGGTCGGCGGCACGCCGGAAGACATGGTGGCGCGCGGCTACCAGCCGGTGGGCAAGGATTTTCCGGTGTTCCTGCATCCCGAAACGCACGAGGAGTACGCGCTGGCACGCACCGAGCGCAAGACCGCGCCGGGCTACAAGGGCTTCGTCATCCACGCCGCGCCCGACGTGACGCTGGAGCAGGACTTGCTGCGGCGCGACTTCACCGTCAACGCCATCGCCGAGGATGCGGACGGCAACCTGATCGACCCCTACGGCGGCGAGGCCGACCTGCGCGCGGGCATCCTGCGCCATGTCAGCCCGGCGTTTGGTGAAGATCCGGTGCGCATCCTGCGCGCCGCGCGTTTCGTCGCGCGCTTCGCCTTCTCCATTGCGCCGGAGACCATGGCGCTGATGCACAGCATGGTGGGCAACGGCGAAGTGGATGCGCTGGTAGCAGAGCGCGTGTGGCAGGAATTGGCGCGCGGCCTGATGGAAAAGACGCCCTCGCGCTTCTTTGAGACGCTGCGCGCGTGCGGTGCGCTGGCGCGTATCCTGCCGGAAGTGGATGCGCTGTTCGGCGTGCCGCAACCGGAAAAATATCATCCGGAGATTGATTGCGGCGTGCATACCATGCTGGTGCTGGACGATGCGGCACGGCATGGTCATGCGCTGGAGGTGCGCTTTGCCGCGCTCGCGCACGATCTGGGCAAGGGCAATACGCCGAAGGGCATTTTGCCGCACCACAGCGGCCACGAGGCGCGTGGCGTGGAATTGTTGCATGTGCTGTGCGAACGCCTGCGTGTGCCGGGCGAATGCCGCGACCTCGGCCTGTTGGCGGCGCGCTATCACGGCGACGTGCACCGCGCCCGCGAACTGCGCCCAGACACCATCGTGCGCCTGCTGCAAGGCTGCGATGCGTGGCGCAGGCCGCAGCGTTTTGAGCAACTGTTGCAGGTGTGCGCTTGCGACGCGCACGGGCGCACCGGCCACGAGCACGATGCCTACCCGCAGGTGGATTACCTGCTGCGCGCACTGCAAGCGGCACAGGCGGTGAATGCCGGAGAGATTGCGCAGCAGTGCGCGGATAAAAATCTGATCGCCGAGCGGGTGCGGCTGGCGCGTGTGGCGGCGGTGGAAGATGCCATCCAGGGTTGAAAATCTGGAAGCATTGCTGCGCGAGGTGCGCGCCTGCCAGGTGTGCGCGGCGCACCTGCCGTTTCCGCCCAAGCCGATATTGCGCGCGGGGCGCACGGCCAGACTGATGGTCGTCGGCCAAGCGCCGGGGCGGCGCGTGCATGAGACCGGCATCCCGTGGAACGATCCTTCAGGCGACCGTTTGCGCGACTGGATGCAGGTGTCGCGCGACACCTTTTACGACGAAAAGCGCATCGCCATCATCCCCACCGGTTTCTGCTATCCCGGCAAGGGTCCCGGCGGCGACCTGCCGCCATGCCCGGAATGCGCGCCACTGTGGCATCCCCGCCTGCGTGCTGCCTTGCCCGGCATCCGCCTGACCTTGCTCGTCGGCAGCTACGCGCAAGCCTATTACCTCGGCGGGCGCAGGTACAAGACGCTGACCGAAACCGTGCGTCACTACCGCGACTATCTGCCGGAATTTCTGCCGCTACCGCACCCCAGTCCGCGCAACCAGATATGGCTCAAGCGCAATCCGTGGTTTGCGGAGGAAGTGCTGCCGTTGCTGCGGGAGAAGATCGCCGAATTTCTGTAGCGTGCCTGTCTTTTCGATATTCCGGCATTCCGGCAAGGAAAAATGGAAATGCTGGATCCGGAAAACGTCAATTCAAAAAACGGCCACAAGTCATTGCTCCAGAACCCTTAATCCCATGGATTTCGCCGGCCCTGATCTTATAAGGTTCTACCTGGATGCGCTTCAAAAACGCTTCCCATTCTTCTGTGCTTAACAGGCCACACATATAAATGCACCGCAAAGCCCGGTTGCCACGCCACGGCCATGTGGAAAGCCTATGTTCGTAAGCGCATCTTCGATTACATCAAGCGCCATGCGTTTATCAAAATATTCCATTTCAATTTTCTTTCAGTTTTAGGCGGGTTAATGCGCTTGGGGTATGGATTAGCTCGCTCAACTATTTGTGGCTACGTTGATTTCATCCTGTGCCTGCGGAGGTGCGCGCCCCGCCATCTTGGCTTGGTACATCGCTTTGTCTGCGCACTTGAGCAGATCATGGGCATTTTGCTGATTACCGTAAAACATGCTGACTCCTACACTGGCCGTGGTGCGGTATTCATACTCC
>JAGWMH010000341.1 GCA_028871775.1 Betaproteobacteria bacterium | reverse complement strand
AGCCGCTCGGTGCGCGCAATCTGCTGCGCCATGATGGCGCGCACTTCCTGCTCGCCCAGCCCGCTGCGCCGCATGGCGCGCGCAACCTGGGTTGCTTCTGCGCAGTCTACCACCAGTGTGCGCTGCACCAATTGGTGATAACCCGCTTCGAACAGCAGTGGCACCACCACCAGCAGGTAAGGGGATGTGCCAGCGTGGTCCGTATTGGCAGTCCGGGTCTGTGCCTGCATCTGCGCGCGGATCAGCGGGTGCAGGATGCCCTCCAAACGCCGTTTTGCAGCAGGATCGGAGAAAACCAGTTGGCGCATTAGCGGCCTGTCCAGTGCGCCGCTGGCATCGATATAGCCTTCGCCGAATGCCGCGCGAATCGCTGCAATTGCGCCGCCGCCCGGCTGGGTGAGTTGATGCGAGATCACATCGCTGTCTATGACCGTGACGCCGCATTCCCTGAACAGCGCGGCGACCGTACTCTTGCCGCTGCCTATGCCGCCGGTCAGGCCAATGCTATAGTTCATGGCGCGGCGAGCAGATGCAGGTAGCTTTGCGTCAAGGTTTGCCCCCAAAACAGCGCGATCAAACCGCCACCCGCGAGATAGGGGCCATACGGGATGGGGATGTTGCGGCCATGGCGTGCCGCAACAATCAGCGTGATGCCGACCACCGCGCCCACCAGCGAGGAGAGCAGGATGACCAGCGGCAGCATCTGCCAGCCCAGCCACGCGCCGATTGCCGCCAGCAGCTTGAAGTCGCCGTAGCCCATCCCCTCCTTCCCGGTAGCGAGCTTGAACAGCCAGTACACGGACCACAGCGCCAGATACCCCGCAACCGCACCAACAACGGCGCTGTGCAGCTCGACGAAGGTGGCGGACAGGTTGAGCAGTAGCCCCAGCCACAGCAATGGCAGGGTGATGGCGTCCGGCAGCAGTTGCGTGTCGAAATCGATAAAGGTCAGCGCCAGCAACGCCCAGACAAACAACAGGGCAGCCGATGCGGCCAGACCGAAACCGAAGTGCCATGCGACATAGCCGCTGAGCAGCCCGCTTGCCACCTCCACGATGGGGTAGCGTGCGGAGATGTGTGCACCGCAGCCCTTGCACTTGCCGCGCAGCAGCAGATAGCTGATGACCGGAATATTCTCCAGCGCGCTGATCTTGTGGCCGCAGTGCGGGCAGGCGGAGCGCGGCACGACCAGATTGTAGGTATCTGGCGTCGGGCGTCGAACGTCGGGTGAATTGCCAGCCAACTCGCTATGCCCTATCCCCGGTAATCCTGTGATCTGATCCTTGAGTTCGGCGCATTGCAATTGCCATTCGCGCTCCAGCATTTTCGGCAAGCGGTGGATCACCACATTCAGAAAACTGCCGACCATCAGGCCCAATAATGTACATAAGCTGACGAATGCAAGTTGGGAGGACTGAAGAAGATGGAATAATTCGGACATGTTGGCTGTTTCAGTGAAGACTTAGGAACCTCTGATTAAGTCCCACATGGCCGCGCACTTGGTTTTGCGGGGTGGGATGCAAGGCGTGCGACGCAGCAAATGGTTGACCCCCTTGGCAAGGAGCACAACGCAGCATAACCAGCGACTTGCCAGCTTGCTGGCTTAGTCGAATGGCTAGTAGTTTCATCAGACTACCCGCAAAACCAGTGCCCATACGGGTTGCGGCAAAATCGTGTGCTCGCGGCGTCGCGCTCCTCGGCATCGTAGTCCCGGCTACGACCTTCGTCGCGCTTCTTGCGATCATCACGATTTTGCCAGCAACGCGGTTCATGGAGGACTTAATCAGAGGTTCCTTAATCTGTTAAGCTCACGGTTAACGTTATCA
>JAGWMH010000340.1 GCA_028871775.1 Betaproteobacteria bacterium | reverse complement strand
ATTCCGCGCGCGTTGAAGCAGGTGGGCCTGAAGCTCAACGATATGGGCTGGATTGAACTCAATGAGGCTTTTGCCGCGCAGTCGCTGGCGGTGATCCACGATGTCGGCCTCGACCCGGCCATCGTCAATCCGCTCGGCGGCGCGATCGCGTTGGGCCATCCGCTCGGTGCGACCGGCGCGATCCGCACCGCGACATTGCTGCATGGCCTGCGCCGGCGCAAGCAGAAATACGGCATGGTGACTATGTGCATCGGGACGGGCATGGGCGCGGCAGGAATCTTCGAAGCACTGTAAGCTCAAATAAGCCGTTAACCAGATTGAGCGTGTTGGCACAGCCGATTCCTTTGACCGAAACAGCCCACAAGCCTTGTCATTGCGAGGCCCGCAGGGCCGTGGCAATCCAGTCAGGCATTACGCCGCCGGAACTTCTGGATTGCCGCGCTTCCTGCCACGCTTCGCTCGCAGCTAAAGGCTTCCACGCAATGACGTGTGCAATATGTATGGCGCGCCTTGCCCTGATGAGGCGTGGCAGTTTTTTTTGGTATTTGGTTAAAGGAAGAGAATGAAAAAGCTGGTCGCGCTATTCCTCCTGTGCTGGGCGGCACAGGTGCAAGCCGCAGAGGTGGCAGGAGTGAAGCTGGCGGACAGCGTGCATCCCGGCAGCCGTGATCTGGAGCTGAACGGTGCGGGTGTGCGCACCAAGATTTTCTTTGATCTGTATGTCGCGGCACTGTATCTCGGCGAGAAAAAATCCAGCGGGGCGGCGGTGCTGGCCGATGGCGGCGAGAAGCGCATGGCGCTGCATCTGCTGCGCGACATCAGTGCCGATCGTTTGCTCGGCGCGTTCAATGCCGTCATCGCGGCCAATCATACGCCCGCCGAAATGGCCGCGCTGGATGCGCCGCTCAGGGAATTCTCCGCGATTTTCCATACCATGGGTGAAGTGAAAAAGGGTGATGTCATCACGCTGGATTACCAGCCGGCAAGCGGTACGCAGGTCAGCGTGAACGGCGTATCGAAGGGCATGATCGCAGGAGCGGCATTCAATACTGCGCTGCTGAAAATATGGCTGGGCGACAAACCGGCGCAGGCCGATCTCAAGCAAAAACTGCTGGGTGGGCAGTAGCAGAGTGCATTCCGGGAGCACAAATGGCATCAGCCCAGCAGTGCGCGTAGCGCACCCTGGCGCATCGGCTGAAACACTGAACGGCGATTGCCGTTCGGCTGCGATTGACCGCGCGGCGCTCGACGCTGCGCTGCGTTTGCAGGGCGAGGATTTTTTCCGGCACGTCACCGAGCATTGCCCGCATTTGTTTGCCGCTGTTCCGCTCTTTGTGTCCGCCGCTCAGGTGGAGCAGATGCGTGCGGTGATCGCGGCGGTGGAGCGAGTGGTTAATCTGCCTGCGTGGGAGGAAAATTTACTCCCCTCTCCCTCCGGGAGAGGGGCAGGGGGTGAGGGAAGTGCCGCCACAGATTGCTCCCTCTCCCTAGCCCTCTCCCGGAGGGAGAGGGGACTGAAGCGGCCTTCCGCCAAGGGCGTGTTCTTCGGCTATGACTTCCACCTGAATGCCGAAGGCGCGCATCTCATCGAGATCAATGCCAATGCGGGCGGGGCTTTCCTTAACGATTTGCTGCTGCAGAGCCAGCGTGATGTGGCGATGCCGGGCGAGGTTGCGGCGCTGGATAATCTGGAGCAGGTTTTTCTCGACATGTTCCGCAACGAGTGGCGGCTTGAGCGTGGCGCTGCGCCGCTGCAAACCATAGTCATCGTGGATGAGCAGCCGCAGCAGCAATATCTTTACCCAGAATTTTTGCTGGCGCAGCGCATGTTCGAACGCGCGGGCATC
>JAGWMH010000339.1 GCA_028871775.1 Betaproteobacteria bacterium | reverse complement strand
GGAAATTGCGGAAAGCAACGGTATCGAAACCACTATCGGCTACACCAGCGCAAAGACGGTTGACGTCCAGATCACCTCGCCGCGCTCGATAAAATATCTGGCAATCATCCGAGAGTTCGACTGCATGATGGCCAACATGGATGCACTCTGGCTTTCCTGTGTCATTACGGACACTCAATATGCGCGCGGGGTCTATGAATGGAAGCGGCGGATTCTCCGCCTTGCCGGTCAGGTGCGGCAGATCGCTACTCGTGCAGTGCTCGCTGCACGCAGGAAGGAGACTGCGGAGGCTGTCGCCGAAGCAACTGAAACTAAAGTTGAAGAGGCAGGAATATCATCATCTGAAGGTGCGACAGATAAACTTACCGAGACTGAATAACTTGCCTTGCCAATGGCAACTGGCAGGCATGCCCCCAGAAAATTCAAATTATGAAAGCCCGCGATCTAACTTATAACGAAATGAAAGCGCCAGGGAAAACGCTAATAAATCGCAAGCAACTACTCAAGATCGTCCCTCTATCCGAACGAACGATCCTCGACATGGAGAAGCGCGGAGAATTTCCACGCCGCTTTGCCATCACGTCTCGCCTCGTCGCGTGGGATCTGTCTGAGGTAGAGCAGTGGATTGAAGGGAGGAAGGCGGCAGCTATGCAGCCTTCCGCTCCGGGGATTTAGCCTGCCCAGTCCATCTATCAATCATATCTGCCCACTCTTGCAACATAGTGCGGCGCTGCTCAGCATACTCAGCTTTGTTGTACACAGCTCGCACGCCTTTTTGCTCATGGGCCAGACACTTCTCAATCCAGTCTGTGTTATAGCCAGCCTCGTGCAATAACGTGGAGGCTGTTCGCCTCAAATCATGAACCGTAAACTGACCAAGTGGCTTGCCGTCTTTCTGGGCTGCTTTATAGGCCAGCGAGGTTACCTGGTTCAGCGTCGCCTTACTCATTGGAATGTCAGGATCGTAACGCGATGGCAGCACGTAGCGAGACCCGCCTGCACATGTTTTGAGTGCTACGAAAATATCCAGCGCCTGATTTGATAGGTAGATATTATGGGGATTACGCCGCTTCATCCTTTCAGCCGGAATCGTCCAGATCGCATCCGTAAAATTGATTTCATCCCAGACGGCCTCGACAAGTTCAGACTTGCGCAACATGGTTAGCAGCAACAACTTGACTGCCAGTCGAATTGTCGGTGCCGTCGAAACCCGCTCAAGGTATTGGTACAGGAGTTTGATTTCTTCGGGTGTCAGTGACCGATCCTTTGGCTGGAAACGCGCAATTGATGATGGGCGCACTAATTCAGCCGGATTCTCGTACTTGTGTCCGCGCTCAAGCGCATATCGATAAACCATATGCACCACTTCGCGTGCATGAACAGCCGTTGCAGGCGCTCCGCGCTCCACGATCTTGTCACATAGGCTACGCAGGTCTTCATGCGTAAGTTCACCCATTTTAAGACGCCCGAATGGCCCCTTTAAGTCGCGCTCGAACACTGATCGCCTCATATCTCGTGTCGAGTCTGCCATTTGATAATTCTTCAGCCAGTGCTCTGTCCATTCGCCAAACGAGTCCGAACTTGAAATCTTCTGTTTTTCACGTGCCTTGTGCCTTGCCGGCGACTTCCCTGCTGAAAGACCTTTTTTGGCCTCGGAAAGTTTTTCTCTTGCTTCAGCCAATGTCAAACCACCGGAGCCGTAGCATCCTAAAACCAAGGTTTCTTGACGACCGTTGATTCGATAGTTGTATCGAAATGACACCGTTCCTGTCGTTAATACCATCACATAAAGCCCATCCCGATCACTCAGCTTGTATGGCTTGGCTTCTGGCTTGAGATTTCTCAATTT
>JAGWMH010000338.1 GCA_028871775.1 Betaproteobacteria bacterium | reverse complement strand
GGCAGCAGCCAAGAAGCCCGCAGCTAAAAAGGCAGCAGCCAAGAAGCCCGCAGCTAAAAAGGCAGCAGCCAAGAAGCCCGCAGCTAAAAAGGCAGCAGCCAAGAAGCCCGCAGCTAAAAAGGCAGCTCCAGCCAAAAAACCGGCTGTTATGGCAAGCAAGCCTGCGGCTCCCGCTCCTTCTGCTCCGGCACCCGTGCGCCCGGCTACAACTTGGCCGTTCCCTACGCCAGGCATCAGCAAGCCGAATTGATGGGGCTAGAGACTGTGGAAGTGGCCCCTAGTTTTTTTGAAGTTTAACGGGGCTATCCGCAGTTTTGCGGGTTGTTTCGCTGGGCGCACCAGGTTGGGTTCGCGTGCGCTCATTTTCTTGCCAGCACCACTGCTGGCACGTACTTCTGTCCACTTCCGAACGGCGCGGATAATTACTTAAAAGCGCTAACCGGAAAATGATGCTGGAGTGGCTTGTTGCCCCTGCGGTTTTCATGGTTTTGCCGAATTCCAACATTGATGTTTTATAGCGCGCCGCTCCCTTACGCTATTGATGCAGCCGCTTGCTACGCGGCCATCGCCGACCTGCCTTGGGCAGTTTGGCTGGACAGCGCAGAGTTGGGGCGTTACGACATCCTCTGCGCGCACCCTGCGGCAACGCTGGTCACGCACGGTGAAAACACCGAAATCACTGGCGCCGCCGGAACGCGGCGTTCAACCGATGATCCCTTTTCATTGTTGCGTCAGCAATTGGGCAAGCCTGTCGCAGCCATGCCCGGCATCCCATTTGCCGGCGGCGCATTGGGCTACTGGGGTTACGACCTGGCGCGCCGCAGCATGATTTTACCCGGCCTTGTGCAGAATGAAGGGCGCTTGCCGGACATGGCAATCGGCATCTACGATTGGGCAGCAGTATTCGACCATCAACAAAAAACTGCGCAACTGGTTTCGCAGCAGCGATTTGCCGAAACAAAAATTCTGCTGCCGTATATCCTTGAGCGTTTGCAGCGACCACGTGAATTACCCGCTGACACCTTTCGCGTGCAAGGCAGAGTTACTTCCAATTTCACCAGGGACAGCTATGCCGCCGCTTTTGCGCAGGTGCAAAACTATCTGCAGGCGGGTGATTGCTACCAGATCAACCTTGCGCAACGCTTCAGTGCCGCCGCTACGGGCGATGCCCTGGGTGCCTATCTCACGCTGCGCAGCCTGAGCCCCGCACCGTATTCCGCCTTTCTCAATATGCCGCAAGCCCAGATTCTATGCGCCTCTCCGGAACGTTTCCTGCGCGTGCAAAACGGCCACGTGGAAACCAAACCGATCAAGGGCACCCGCCCGCGCAGCAGCGATCAGCAACAGGACCGCCGGCTTGCCGAAGAGCTGCGCAACCACCCCAAAGACCGCGCAGAAAACCTGATGATCGTGGACTTGTTGCGCAGCGATCTCGGCAAAAGCTGCGCGCCGGGGTCGGTGCATGTGCCGAAATTGTTTGAAGTAGAAAGCTACGCCACCGTGCATCATCTGGTCAGCACAGTGGAGGGCAAACTGGCGGAAGGGCGCGATGCGCTGCACGTACTGCGCGACTGCTTCCCCGGCGGCTCCGTCACCGGTGCACCCAAGCAGCGCGCCATGCAAATCATCGAGCAGCTGGAGCCGAACCCTCGCGGTATTTACTGCGGCGCGATAGGCTATGTCGGCTTCGACGGCAGCATGGACACCAACATCGTTATCCGCACTTTGGTCTACTTGGATAACAAAATCCGCTGCTGGGCGGGCGGCGGCATCGTGGCGGATTCCGATGCGGCAGCGGAGTATCAGGAGACGCTGGATAAGGCGGCTGGAATGCTGAAGTTGTTGCGGCAATAT
>JAGWMH010000337.1 GCA_028871775.1 Betaproteobacteria bacterium | reverse complement strand
CAGTACTGCGGTCATCGTCATCCTGGCCCGGCGCATTGCACGCACCGCTTGGTCGATGTACACCTACAAAACCGAATTTGATCCTGGACGCCTTACGAAAAGCTTGACTTGAACCATAGAATCTACTGGCACGGAGCTGCACGCCGAGCTGCGATTATAGCCACACCAATAGCGGTCATTGCCAGATGGTTTGTTACCGTCAGGTAAAACTCCCGGTTAGCATCGCCAGGATGGAACCCGTAATGGCAGTCGTGACCACAAGCCGCGCGATCGCAAGATCAGCCAAAGTTTACCCAGACAAACTCCAGCAGGAGCAATGCAATGATGACGGACAACAGCAGATTGCGCCGCCGCTGTTGTGTGACCAGTTGCCGCAAGGTGTTCTCGATTTCAGCCGTGGGATTTTCATGCAGGCGTTGATGCAGTAAGCGCGGCAGCTTCGGCAACAGCGTGGCGTAATGCGGGGCTTCCTCGCGCAGTGTCTTGAGGAAGCCGCGCCAGCCTACCTGTTCGCTCATCCAGCGTTCCAGCCAGGGTTTGGCGGTCTTCCACAGGTCCAGTTCGGGATCGAGTTGCAGGCCCAGCCCTTCGATGTTGAGCAGGGTTTTCTGCAGCAGCACGAGTTGCGGCTGGATTTCGATGCCGAAGCGGCGCGAGGTCTGGAACAGGCGCAGCAGCACCCGGCCAAATGATACTTCGCGTAGCGGCCGGTCGAAGATCGGTTCGCACACCGCGCGGATGGCGGATTCCAGTTCGCCTACGGGCGTATCCGCAGGCGCCCAGCCGGATTCGATATGCACTTCCGCCACGCGTTTGTAATCGCGCTGGAAGAAGGCGATGAAGTTCTGCGCGAGGTAATGTTTGTCGGTGTTGGTGAGCGTGCCCATGATGCCGAAATCCAGCGCGATGAAGCGGCCATCCGGTGCGACCAGCACATTGCCGGGATGCATGTCGGCGTGAAAGAAACCATCGCGGAACACCTGGGTGTAGAAAATTTCCACGCCATTTGCGGCGAGCCTGGGGATATCAATACCCGCCGCG
Organism: Betaproteobacteria bacterium; assembly: GCA_028871775.1. Classification (GTDB taxonomy): domain Bacteria; phylum Pseudomonadota; class Gammaproteobacteria; order Burkholderiales; family Gallionellaceae; genus CAITJF01. Next base: position 818 of record JAGWMH010000337.1, on the reverse strand, counting down.
CGCAGCGCATCCACCTGGCTGACGGGGATGCCCTCCATGCGCTCCATCACCATCACTTCGCTGGTGCACCAGTCCCAGAAGATTTCCGGCACGACCAGCAATTGCGAATCGGCGAAGTTGCGCTTCAACTGGCTGGCGCACGCGGCTTCGCGCATCAGATCGAGCTCATCGTGCAGGTGCTTCTCGAATTCCGCTACCACCTGGCGCGGCTTGAGCCGCTTGCCATCCTCCCACCAGCGCTCCATCAGCCCGGCGCAGATATTGAGCAGCGCAACATCGTGCGCGATGATGCGCGCAATGCCGGGGCGCAGTATCTTCACCGCAACTTCGCGCCCATCCGGCAGTACCGCAAAATGCACTTGCGCCACCGATGCGCTGGCGATGGGCGTCTCGTCAAAACTGTGGAATACCTCGCCGAGTTTTTTCTTGTAGGCGGCCTCCAGCAGCGCTACTGCCTGCGCGGAAGGAAAGGGCGGTACCTGATCCTGCAGCTTGGCGAGTTCATCGGCGATATCGGTGGGCATCAGGTCGCGCCGGGTGGAAAGCATCTGGCCGAACTTGACGAAGATCGGCCCCAGATTTTGCAGGGCAAGGCGCAAGCGTTCCGCGCGCGGCGCGGAAGTGTTGCGCGCAAACAGCAGGATATTGAGCGGCACCAGCATCCAGCGCGTGCGTTCATGCGCGAGCAGGAATTCGTCCAGCCCAAAGCGCAGCACCACAAAGGTTATTTTCAGCAGACGTAGCAGGCGCATGTTAATTATCTTTCCGCTCGTCCATTGGGGGGGGTGGCCGGCAGTTGGCATTTCCCGGCCAGCGCT
>JAGWMH010000048.1 GCA_028871775.1 Betaproteobacteria bacterium | reverse complement strand
GGCAATAACCAGTTCGGCATTAGGCCACCCTACTTATTTCACCAAATACAGCAACAGCAAGCCGGATAGCATGGCGCTGATGCCCACGAAACGGAGCTGTCCATCGGACAGCAACACCAGCTTGCTGAACATCTCGCGCCACATGGCCGGAAACAGGAACGGCACGATTCCCTCAATCACCAGCATCAGCGCCAGCCCGATCAGCCAGTAATTCAGCATTGCCGTTACTTGCCGCCCTTGCCGGGATTCTTCAAATATCTGAAGAAGGAGGAGCTGGGATCAATTACCATGACATCGCCCTTGTTCCTGAAGCTTTGCTTGTATGCTTCCAGGCTGCGGTAGAAGGAATAGAACTCGGTATTGCGGCCAAACGCGGCGGCATAAATCGAAGTCGCCCTGGCATCGCCGTCGCCCTTGATTTTCTGCGCGTCGCGGTAGGCATCGGCAAGTGTCACTTCACGTTGCCGGTCGGCATCGGCGCGGATTTTCTCGCTCTCGGCATTGCCGGTTGCGCGCAATTCGTTGGCCACCCGCTTGCGCTCGGCATCCATGCGGCGATACACCGAATCACTGATCTCCAGCGGGAAATCCACCCGTTTCAGGCGCACGTCCAGCACCTCCACGCCGATCTTCTGCGCATCGGCGTTGGCCTTCTGGCGCAGCACTTCCATGATCTTCTCGCGCTCGCCGGACACCACTTCATGGATGGTGCGCTTGCCGAACTCCTCGCGCATGCTGGCATTCACCGTCTGCATCAGGCGGCTGTGGGCGCGCACCTCATCCCCGCCCACGCTGATGTAATACTGCTTCACATCGGCAATGCGCCACTTGACGAAGGAATCCACCATCACGTTCTTCTTTTCCGCCGTGATGAAGCGCTCGGGCTCCATGCTGTCCATGGTCAGGATGCGCGCATCGAAATAGCGCACGTTCTGCACCAGCGGCATCTTGAAATACAGGCCCGGTTTGGTCTTTTCCCCGACCACCTCCCCGAGCTGGAACACGATGGCGGTCTGGCGCTGGTCCACCACGAACATGCTCAGGCTGAGCAGGATCAACAGCGCGATTGCGCCGACCAGGATATTGCCGAAATTGGTTTTCATGGACGTGCCTCCCTGTCGCGGCCGCGCAACCCCTCGCGCCCAACCGGCGCGGCAGGCTCATTCAGCGCAGCAGGCTGTGGGGCGACCTGCTCCGCAATATTGGCCGAGCGGCCCGCCGCTGAAATATCCGGCAACGCTGCCGCGCCGGTGCTCTGGATCAGTTTGTCCAGGGGCAGGTACAGCAGGCTATTGCCGCCCTTCTGATCCACCATCACCTTGCTGCTGCTGCTCAGGATCTGCTGCATCATGTCTATGTACAAGCGCTCGCGCGTGACGACGGGCGCCTTCTCGTATTCCACCAGCACCTGCTTGAAGCGGCTGGCATCACCCTCGGCATTCGCCACCACGCGCTGGCGGTAGCCTTCCGCCTCCTGCATCAGGCGCGCCGCCGCGCCCTTGGCTTTCGGCACCACGTCATTGGCATAGGCCTGGCCCTCATTTTTCTGGCGTTCCCTGTCCTGCCCGGCCTTCACAGCATCATCAAAAGCGGCCTGCACCTGTTCAGGTGGCTGCGCATTCTGCATGGTGACCTTGCTCACCAGAATGCCGGACTTGTAGCGGTCCAGGATTTCCTGGATCAATTTGGTTGTGGCTGCCGCGACCTGCTCGCGCCCTTCATACAGCACGAAGTCCATCTTGTTCCTGCCGACGATTTCACGGATGGACGTCTCGGCCGCCTGGCGCACGTTCTCGTCCGGCGCGCGGTTGTTGAACAGATAATCGGCAGGGTCTTTCAGGAAATACTGCACGGCGAACTGGATATCGATGATATTTTCATCGTCGGTCAGCATCAGTGATTCTTTCAGCATCTTGTTCTTGACGTGGTCACGGTAGCCGACTTCCACCGTCCTGACCTGGCTGAGGTTCACGATCTCGACGGATTCGATGGGATACGGCAGGTGCCAGCGCGGGCCGGCCTGGGTAGCCTCGATATACTTGCCGAAACGCAGCACCACGCCGCGCTGGCTTGCATCCACGATATAAAAACCGCTGCCGATCCAGATCAGCGCAATCACTGCAATGATCAGGCCGATTCCGCTGCTGAAATTCCTGGATGGGCCACTGCCACCGCCATTTTTTCCCGTGCCGCCGCCCTTGATGCCAAACAGCTCGGCAACCTTTTTATTGAGGTCGCGCAGCACCGCTTCCAGGTCTGGAGGCCCGCCGCTGTTCTTATTGCCCCATTGCGGGTCATTCAATCCCATAATCCATCCTGCTGTTAATTAACTCAATTGTTAAGGGGGTGCCATTCCTGCGCCGGCACATCCTGCGGCGCCCGCGCCGCGCGCGCTTCGGCCAGGGCCGCGCGCAACGCATCCACGCCCGCGCCGGTTTTGGCGCTCAAGCGAATGCGCGCAATTCTACCATATTCGTCGCGCTCCACAGCGGCGGGCAACTCCTGCAGATCGATCTTGTTCAGCACCAGAATCTGCGGGATATGCTGCGCGCCGATTTCGTGCAGCACCTTGTTGACTTCGGCGATCTGGTCGTCGCGGTTGGGGCTGTTGGCGTCCACCACATGCAGCAACAAATCCGCCAGCGCGGTTTCCTCCAGCGTGCTGCGAAACGCCGCGACCAGTGAATGCGGCAGATGGCGAATGAAGCCGACCGTATCCGACACCACAATCTCCCCGGCACCTCCCCGCCTCCCGTCCTCAGGTGAGGCGCCGGGCGCGGCTTCAATGAACATGCGGCGCGAAGTGGTGTCCAGCGTGGCAAACAATTGGTTGGCTACATACGCGTTGGCGCGGGTCAGCCGGTTGAACAGCGTGGACTTGCCCGCATTGGTATAGCCTACGATGGACACCGACATCACGTCGGCGCGATTGCGCGCACGGCGCTGCACCACACGCTGATGCTTGAGCTTTTCCAGGCGGTCTTTCAGGAAATGAACGCGTCTCTCCAGCTTGCGCCGGTCCAGTTCCAGCTTGGTTTCACCCGGACCGCGCGCGCCTATTGCGTATCTTTGCTGTCCCATGTCGCTGCCCAGCCCGACCAGGCGCGTGGCAAGATACCTGAGTTGCGCCAGTTCCACCTGCACCTTGCCTTCGTGGCTCTGCGCGCGCTGCGCGAAAATATCCAGGATCAGCATGGTGCGGTCGATCACGCGCGCATTCAACCTCGCGGTCAGGTTGCGCATCTGTGCGGGAGTAAGGTCGTGATTGAAGATCACCAGCGGAGCTTCATGCTGCATCACGGCGTCGGCGATTTCCTGCACCTTGCCGCTGCCTGCATATAAAGCCGGATCGGGGCGCTGGCGCCTGCCTTCGACCAGCGCCACGGCGCGCACTCCGGCGCTCTCCGCCAGCAGGCGCAACTCTTCCAGGCTTTCCGCGTAATCCGGCGTGCCGAAGTCCAGGCTAACTAATACTGCCGTGTCAGCACCAGCCGGTGTATTACTCGGCATCTATCGGGATGGTCACGGCACGTGCGGGGACGATGGTGGAAATGGCATGTTTATACACCATCTGGGTAATGGTGTTCTTCAACAGGATCACATACTGGTCAAACGATTCGATATGACCCTGCAACTTGATGCCACTCACCAGATAAATGGCGACCTGTACATGCTCTTTGCGCAATGTATTCAGGAACGGGTCTTGTAACTGCTGGCCTTTTACGCTCATTTTGTTTGCTCTTTAATTGTTATAGATGGGGGCTCACTTTACTGGATTTCTCGGCTATCCGGAAGTGCATCCTGAAAACGCCCCACCTTTGGTGCCGCATTACCAGCCCGATTCGCGCTCCGGCGTCGCGGTAATCTTGTGGATGCTCAAGTCCGCGCCGTTGAATTCTTCTTCGGGGTCGAGGCGGATGCCAACCATTTTCTTCATCACGCCATAAACCGCATAGCCGCCGCCAAACGCAATGACGATACCGAGCAGCGTGCCTGTCAATTGCGCCATGAAGCTCACACCGCCCAAGCCGCCCAGAGCCTTCATGCCGAAAATGCCCGCCGCGATGCCGCCCCATGCGCCGCACAAACCATGCAGCGGCCACACCCCAAGCACATCATCAATCTTCCAGCGGTTCTGCGTCAGGGTGAACATCCACACGAACAGGCCACCAGCCATACCGCCGGTCAGCAGCGCACCGATGGGATGCATCAGGTCGGAGCCGGCGCACACCGCCACCAGCCCGGCCAGCGGCCCGTTGTGCACGAAGCCCGGGTCGTTCTTGCCCAGCCACAGCGCAGCCAATGTGCCGCCCACCATCGCCATCAGCGAATTGACCGCGACCAGCCCGCTTATCTTGCTGATCTCCTGCGCCGACATGACGTTGAAGCCGAACCAGCCCACGGTGAGTATCCACGCGCCGAGAGCAAGGAACGGGATGCTGGAAGGAGGATGCGCCGAGAGGCGCCCTTCCTTGCTATAGCGGCCGCGCCGCGCACCGAGCAACAGCACCGCCGCCAGCCCTATCCAGCCGCCCATTGCATGCACCACGACGGAACCGGCGAAGTCGTGGAATTCCGCGCCAAACCAGGCGTTCAGACTGTCCTGGATGCCGAATCTGTGATTCCAGGCGATCCCCTCGAAAAACGGATAGATGAAACCCACCAATACGAAGGTGGCGGCAAGCATCGGATTGAAGCGCGCACGCTCGGCCACACCGCCGGAAACGATGGCGGGGATGGCGGCAGCAAAGGTGAGCAGGAAGAAAAACTTGACCAGCTCATAGCCATTCTTCTGTGCCAGCTGTTCCGCGCCGGTGAAAAAATTGACGCCATAGGCGATGCCATAGCCGATGAAAAAATATGCCAGCGTTGAGATGCCAAAGTCGGTGAGGATTTTCACCAGTGCGTTCACCTGATTTTTTTTTCGCACCGTACCCAGTTCCAGAAAAGCAAAACCGGCGTGCATGGCCAGCACCATGACGGCGCCGAGCAGGATAAACAGCGCATCGCTGCCCGATTTCAGGTTTCCCAGGTTTTCCATGCCTTACTCCTTATGTGAGAACAAACCGGGAAACAGTACGCAATTTCTATTCCATCAATAAGTGACATTGATTCATAAAGGTTTTGCAATTTCCAGCAGCGGAGAAATACAAATATGCGCGCTAATTTGGTGCGTAGCGACATAGTGCGCACAAAGACAGGGCGTCCGGCGCCGCTCAAACTGCCAACGTGGCGCGGATGCTGGCGCACCAGCTCATGCGGCAAACCATGCTGCCAGATCGGGATGGGCAGCACACAATTTCATGCGATTCGCCCGTAGGGTTTGGCCACCAAACCCATCGCTGGTAATGGCGAGTCCACCGCCACCTATGGAGAACCGTGCCATGCGCCTCACTGCAAGGCGTCGAGCTTGTTGCCGGGACGAAACCTGTTATCAAGGCGGTCGGTGTGTGTCCATTTCCACAAAACCTCACGGAGTTGCGTGAACTGGAAAGATTTGTCGAAGAAATAATCCGCTCCGGCGCTCTTGCAACGGTCAACACAAAAGTCGTCGGTGTAATGGGTAAACACGATGACTTTAATCGTGGTATGGCATTTTTTGATGTTTTCCAACACACCGATCCCCGATCCGGATTGCAGGCCGAGGTCGAGGATCACGACATCGGGCTGCAGCGCCCCGATACGCTTGATCGCGTTTGGCTCATCCACCGCATAGCCGACCACCTTGACGTCGGACATATCGGACAGTGCGGATTGCAGAGCTTCGCGCGCGATCATTGAATTTTCAACAATAAATACGTTCATTAACCCTCCCTTCGTTGCGAGGTTTCGGCCTGCGAAGCCACGGATGATAATGTTCCATTGCACGCGGAAGGTGCATCGGTGTTTGTCTGATTATGGTGTAAGGGACGGGGAAATTTTGTTGTCAGTGTTTGCCTGACAAAACGCGGGTGCGGTGGGAAAAATGGCTGGTATCTTGTTTATGCTGCTGTAATTCAGCGAGGTAAGCCACCAGCCTTGCCGGGGGTAATTTAACTCATGACGGATGCCATCGCAGCAGCCATTATTCCTACTGCGGTTGGCAGTTAATTCATGAGATGGTTATCGATGGCGTAGCGCATCAGTTCGGCGTTGTTGTACAGGTACATTTTTTCCATGACGCGAGTGCGGTAGGTACTGATGGTTTTGGGGCTCAAGGCCACAGCATCGGCAATTTCCGAAACGGTTTTGCCCGATGCGAGCAGCAGAAATATCTGGTATTCGCGATTCGACAGGGTTTCATGCGGAGGTTTTCCATCCGGCAAGTTGAGCTCGTTGACGAGCATTTCGACCACTGCCGGACTGATATACCTTTTGCCATCCAGCACACAGCGCACCGCACTCACCACTTCCTCCGGCGCACATTCCTTGTTCAGATAGCCAGCCGCCCCCGCCTTGATGAGACGCACAGCGTATTGGTCTTCAGGGTACGAGCTGAGGACCAGCGCCGGCAATTTCGGTTTTTCTTTCCGCAGATGTTTGAGCAAGTCGATGCCGTTCATGCCGGGCATGGCAATATCGATCAGGGCCACGTCGCAATCGTTACTGCGCAGCCAATTCAGGGCATCGGCTCCGTTGCTGCAGCTCGCCACGATTTTCATCTCATGGCTTTTCTCCAGGATGAGCGTCAATCCTTGGCACACCACGGTGTGGTCGTCGGCAATCAGGATGCGGATCATGTTCCCACCTCTTCGCCGACAGGCAGCGGCAAGATTACCGTCAAGTTAAATCCGCCGCCGGGCATGGGGCCGAAATTGATCTTGCCGCCCAGTTGATCTGCGCGCTCGCGCATGCCGGCTATGCCATAGGGTATTGGGGCATCGGCACGGGTTTCCGTCGTGCCGCGCCCATTGTCGATGATCGACATGACAATTTCTTCTTCGTTGCGGTGAAATTCAATTTCCACCCTGGATGCGCCGGAATGCCGCGCCACATTGGTGAGTGCTTCCTGGGAAATGCGGAACAGCGCAATCGAGCGCGGTTTGTCCAACTCTTTTCCGCAGTCTTCGCTATTTTCGCAGACGCAGTTTACCCGGCATTTGATACCGGTGTGCTTATGGAATTGCGCGGCTTGCCACTCGAGCGCAGCCACCAGGCCGAGATCGTCGAGTATGGACGGGCGCAGTCCGGTGATGATGTTACGCATGGCGTCCGCCGCATTATCGATTAACTGTGACATCTCCCCGACGTGATCGAGAAGCGGTATTGTTTCCTTGTTCACTGACAGTTCAGTTTTCAACCAGTAGGTTCTCATTTTCAGGGTAGTCAGCATGCCGCCCAGGTCGTCGTGGATTTCGCGCGCGATACTGGCTTTTTCTTCCTCACGCACGGTCTGTATATGCGCGGTGAGCTCGCGCAGCTGGCGTTCCACCCGTTTGCGCTCGGTGATATCAGCTACCGTTGACCGGCTCATCACATAATTACCGCGTGGATCATAAATGGCCGTCGCGTTTATAAGCCCGATAAACACCGTGCCGTCCTTGCGAATTATTTCGACCTCAAGGTCATGGACAAACCCCTCTCTCATTAATTGCGGAAAAGTTTCCCGGAAGGTTTGAAGGCTCGCGGGTGTAACCAAATCGGGCCATTTCATTTTCCCGACCACCTCATCCCGCGTATAGCCCAGCCACGCGAGCTCGGTATCGTTGATTCGGCGGATGATGCCGTCTTTGTCCAAAGAGTGATAACCGCAGGGGGCGTGGTTGTAAAGGTCTTCTACTTCTTCAGATGATTTGCGCAGCAACTCCTCGGCTCGTTTGCGTTCGGTGATGTCGCGGGCCACAGCCATAATGGCTGGCCTGCCGTCATAATCGATAATCCTGCTGTTCAATTCAATTGGAATAACGACGCCGTCTTTGCGCACATGTGCACTCTCGAAAACGAGTTTGCCATGTTCCTGCAACGCTTTGATTCGCTCCGGCACTTTCGCCGCATATTCAGGCGTATCAATGTCGGCTGGGCCCATTTGCAGCAATTCTTCCTGACTGTAGGCCAGACGCTCACAGGCCGAACTGTTGACAAGGATAAAGCGGCCATCCATGCCAGTTATAAATATGGCATCGGAGATCGAGTTGAAGAGTGTATGAAATTTTCCTCCCGTCATGATGATCGCATCCTCCGCTGCTTGCGCAGTGCCCTTGCACCACCGTCACTTCTTTCGACGCATACACATCCTGAATCGCATTGAGCAGCGCGTTGCCTTCCTGCATCGGTTTCTGGAATACCTCAGCAGTCCCCGGCACAAGCCATCTCGAAGGGAGAACTCACAAATTCAATTTTTGGGTGTTCGCCAACAATTAAAGCCCCGATCACCCGGCACGCTCCACTTTCTTCTCATGCATGTGCAGCATCAGTTCCTGCTTGATCTCGCGCAGTTTGGCCTTGATTATTGCCTCGTTCCGGCTACCTGTCCGCATGAGGATACGCTGGCCGATGGAACGCCCTTCAAGATCGGGGTCGGCAAACTGGTAAAGCACATGGGGCTGCACAAGCTTGACGGGTTCTTTAATGGCCGGGGCGTCCAGCAGATTGTCGAGCGCCTCGATCAGGCGGTCATTGAAATATTTTTTCGGGTAACCCAGATCTTCGTAGGCCTGCTGAAACAGCGGATAGAGACGAACATACACCTCCACCAGCTTCCTGGCATTAATCGCCTCGGCGATTCTCACGTAGGGCGCATAGCGCGCCGCGTTCTTCGGGCTGATGGTGAGGTCGTTTTCCGTGCCCGCAGTGACAAACATTCCCGGTGCCCGCTCGACCGGCATCACGCTCATCGGAGCGCGCATGCGCGGCAGGTTGTCGATGGTGGCGACGATGTTGTGGATGATCCGCCCGGTACGGAACAGCTTCATCAACGACTTATTGCCGACCAGCCCGGACAGGGCATCGAGCATGAAACTGTCGCTATCGGCCAGCGCTGGCAGCGGGGGCGGTGCCGGGGGAGCCTCGATCACCTGGCGCACCTCCGGCTTGGGCGGCGGTGGCGGAGGAGGAGGTGCCTGCACCTGTACCGGTTCCGGTTTCGGCGGGGTGGGCTGCCAGAGGAAATAAGCGGCGAGACCGCCAAGTATGACAACTGCAGCAACAGCAATCAGGGTGTTCTTTTTCATCGGTAAACCTCCACAATAAGTTACGCCACCGTCACTTCTTTCGACGCATACACATCCTGAATCGCATTGAGCAGCGCGATACCTTCCTGCATCGGTTTCTGGAACGCCTTGCGCCCGGAGATCAGCCCCATGCCGCCGGCGCGCTTGTTGATCACGGCGGTGCGCACCGCCTGTTGCAAATCGTTCTTGCCCGACTCGCCGCCGGAATTGATCATGCCGACGCGTCCCATGTAGCAGTTTGCCACCTGGTAACGCACGAGATCGATGGGGTGGTCGCTGGTCAGTTCGCTGTATACCTTGGGGCTGGTCTTGCCGAACTTGATGGCGTTGTAGCCGCCGTTGTTCTCCGCCATCTTCTGCTTGACGATGTCGGCGTTGATGGTTACCGCGAGGTGGTTGGCCTGGCCGGTCAGGTCGGCGGCGACGTGGTAATCCTTGTCGGCGGTCTTGAACGCAGGATTGCGCAGATAGGCCCACAGGATGGTCGCCATGCCGAGCTCATGCGCGTGCTCGAAGGCCTCGGAGATTTCCTGTATCTGGCGGCGCGATTGCTCCGAGCCGTAGAACACCGTCGCGCCCACCGCCACCGCGCCCATGTCGAACGCCTGGTCCACGCTGGCGAAAAGCGTCTGGTCGAACATGTTGGGGTAGGTGAGCAGCTCATTGTGATTGATCTTCACGATGAACGGAATCTTGTGCGCGTAGCGGCGCGCCACCGAGCCCAGCACGCCGAGCGTCGAAGCCACGCCGTTGCAGCCGCCCTCGATCGCCAGCTTGACGATGTTCTCCGGATCGAAATAAATCGGGTTGGGGGCGAACGATGCGCCGCCGGAATGTTCCACGCCCTGATCCACCGGCAGCAGCGAAAGGTAGCCGGTGTTCGCCAGCCGACCCTGCCCATACAAAGCCTGCAGGCTGCGCAGCACGCCGGGCTTGCGGTCTTTCACCGCCACCACGCGATCCACATAGTCCGGCCCCGGCAGGTGCAGCGATTCCTTGGGAATTCCCGTGCAGCGATGCGCCAGCAGATGTTCCGCTTCATCCGCCAGCAGTTGCTTGATGTTGACCATGGCATTCTCCCTTGATTGGTGACGCAGAAAGCTTACTCCTTATTGGCATGTGGCGTAAATAACCTACTGGTAGTCCACCCCGGGTTTAACGTTAAGGAACCTCTGATTAAGCCCTCCATGAGCCGCGTTGCTGGCAAAATCGTGATGATTGCAAGAAGCGTGACGAAGGTAGCGGCTGCGACACGTTACTGCGCAG